>JAKIUH010000396.1 GCA_021647685.1 Bacteroidales bacterium | reverse complement strand
CCAAGCAGCTTTGAATTGTGCCAATGATTGAAAAAATATCTGAAAAAAAATAATTGTGAGAATTAGGTGCTTTGTCATGGGAAATATACTAATGCCTATGCTTAAAATGAGCTAAATGTGTTAAATATTTTATTTATTGAATATTATCAAACTGTTTCTCGGTTTCTGTAATCTCATCATTGATTTTAAATAATTTGTAATTAATTTCAATTTTGTTTAAAATTTTATCCAAACGTTCTTGATTGGTATCGGTAATAAAAATTTGACCGAAATGTTTATCGGCAACTAATTTTATGATTTGTTCCACCCGCAAGCGGTCTAATTTATCAAAAATATCATCAAACAAAAGAATTGGTTTTATATTACTAATTTGCTTGATATAGTCAAATTGAGCAAGTTTTAAAGCTATTAAATAGGTTTTTTGCTGTCCTTGTGATGCATTTTTCTTTAGGGCGTGTTCTTTTAACTTAAAAATCAAATCATCTTTATGTATTCCCACACTTGTGTATTGCAGCATACGGTCTCTATCTATATTTTGTTCAATTAATTCTTCATAATCACTGCTTAACTGAGAGCGATAATCCAATTGAACACTTTCTTTTTTTTCTGAAATAAAATCATAATATTTTTGGAAAATAGGGCTTAATTCGTTTAAAAATTTACTTCTTTTATCATAGATAAAATTACCTAAATCAATAAGTTGCATATCCCATACCGATAAACTGTCTTTATCAAAGTTTCTTTGTTCGGCAAATTGTTTTAACAGTTGATTGCGTTGAGTCAATACCCTGTTGTATTTCATTAATGCCTGCAAATACTCTTTATCAAATTGCGAAATAACACTGTCAATAAATTTTCGCCTGTCTTCGCTACCACCCAATATTAAATTGCTGTCGTAAGGAGAAATGCTTACCAAAGGAATTAAACCGATGTGGTCGGCTAATTTGCTGTATTCTTTACCATTACGTTTAAAACTTTTCTTTTTCCCGCGTTTTAATCCACAAGAAATCTCAATTTCGTCCTCTTCAAAGCGATATTTACCTTTTATTAGAAAAAAATCTTGATAATAACGTATATTTTGTATATCCAATGGGTTTAACCAACTTTTTGTGAAAGATAGGTTGTATATGGCATCTAAAATATTGGTTTTGCCAACACCGTTGTTTCCGATAAAACAATTAATTTTTTCGGAAAACTTGAGTTCCAAATCCTCAAAATTACGGTAATTTATTAGTTGTAAAGCCTTTAAATTCATTGAATACTTTATGCATGGATAAGAAAAAACAAAAATAAGCAATAATTAACATAAATAGATTGTTTTTTGTTATGACTTATTGACAAGTTGTTTGTTTAATGTTTCAGGCTTAAATTGTTAAATTATTATTTTGTTATTTTGTATATTTTTGAATTTTTATTTTGTTGAATTGTTAATGTAGTTGGTGTCTATCCATAAAGTCAAGCATTTGGTTTCATCTTAATTTTAAACAATATGAAGGAGTATTCAAATAAGGAAGAATTTTTAAATACACTTAGCCATGCAATAGGTATTGCTTTGAGTATTGTTGCCGCTGTGCTTTTGATGATAAAAGCAATTAATCTGGCAAGCACAGTTTATATTGTAAGTTTTGGTATATTTGCTTTAAGTTTATTAATATTGTATTCTGCATCAACACTTTATCATGGAACTGTAGATACTGTGATAAAACAAAGGTTTCAAGTTTTTGACCATGCTGCCATTTATGTTTTAATTGCCGGTACGTACACTCCGTTTGCACTTATCGTATTACCTGATGCTTGGGGGTGGTCAATGTTTGGGGTTGAGTGGGGTTTGGCACTTACAGGTATTGTTTTAAAATTGTTTTATACAGGAAAATTCAATAAAATATCTACCGCAGCATATGTACTAATGGGGTGGATTGTTGTAATTGCTATTAAGCCTTTAATGAATAATCTCTCAACGGAAGGATTAAAATGGCTTTTCATAGGCGGAGCTTTTTATACCATAGGTGCTTTATTGTATATGATAAAAAAAATACCTTTTAATCATGCTATTTTTCATATTTTTGTATTATTAGGTAGTTTTAGTCATTTTGTTGCTGTATATTTTTATATTTGAATCTACCGTTGTTTATTCTTATCTAAATAAAATAAAAAATATTATTTATATTTAACCCCACCTAATTATTATACAATATGCTTATACTTTTAGTCCTATTTTACTTATTTTTTCCTGCTTTATTACTCTATTTATGTAATAGATACAAAATTCTTGACCAAATTGGTGCAGTGGTTTTGGCTTATTTTTTCGGTCTAATTCTTGGTAATTCCGGTATTTTGCCCGAAGGTTCTAAGCAAATTCAAGAACTGATTACCATGATAACGGTACCTTTATCTTTACCCTTATTGTTGTTTTCCTTACAACTGAAAAACATGAAAACACTTGCCGGTAAAACTTTACTGTCTATGTTTTTATCGGTAGTAAGTTTATTTGTTATTATTTATCTGGGTTGGATATTTTGGGGTGATAAAATTCCTGAAAATTGGAAGGTAGCCGGTTTGCTGGTGGGTGTTTATACCGGAGGAACGCCTAATTTAGCTTCCATAAAAACGGCTTTAAATGTTTCTTCCGAAACTTATATTTTAGTACATACTTACGACACCATTATTTCGGCATTTTTTATTTTGTTTTTTATTTCCATTGGGCAAAAAGTATATTCTTTTGTGTTGCCTCGTTTTAAACATGAAGAAAAAAAAGTTGCTAAAATTGAAACCGGTCAGATAGATGTTGAGGATATGAATTCTTATGCAGGGATATTTAAAAAGAAAATTATTCTACCCTTAATGGCAGCACTTGGTATTTCTGCTTTAATATTGGCAATAGGGGGCGGTTTGAGTGAAATGGTAAACGAAAAATATTCGATGCTAACGGCAATTTTAGCAATTACCACATTAGGTATTTTGGCTTCGCTTATTCCAAAAATCAATAAAATTGAAAAAACCTTTCAGGCAGGAATGTATTTAATATTGATATTTTGATTGGATGTTGCGTCTATGGCAAAATTTGAGAATCTTGATATATCTTCTTTGTATTTATTTTATTACATTTTGTTTGCTATTGTAGGAACAATGTTGTTGCATATTCTTTTTTCGGCAATTTTTAAAGTCGATACCGATACAACTATTATATGTTCTACCTCATTAATTTGTTCACCGCCTTTTGTCCCTGTGGTTGCCGGTGCATTAAAAAATAAAGACATTATTTTACCCGGCTTAACGGTAGGGATTGTAGGTTATGCGGTTGGTAATTATCTTGGTGTGTTGTTAGCAATGTTTTTACAGCCGTAAAACATTAAATCTGAAAATTTATTAGAGTTCTGAATTGAATGGCACTGTTGATAAAGTTCGCTTCAAATCTTTTACTGCGCTTAATTAATCACATCCGCTATTCGCTAAAAATTTTGATAATAAGGGTTTTTATATTTTTTTCAGAAAATTAGCTATTCATCTTTTTTTTCAAATTTTAAAGATACGGAATTAATGCAATAGCGTAAACCGGTGGGTTCCGGTCCATCAGGGAAAACATGCCCAAGATGTGCATCGCATTTTGCGCAGCGTACCTCTATGCGTTTCATGCCCAGACTATTATCTTCAATAAGTTTGATGTTTTTATTGTCTTTAATGTCGTAAAAACTGGGCCACCCACAGCCTGCGTCAAATTTTGTATCTGATTCAAAAAGTTCTGCTCCGCAACAAATGCATTTATATATTCCTTTTTCATAAAAATTATCGTATTCGCCGGTAAACGGACGTTCGGTACCGTGTTGGCGGGTTACAAAAAACTGCATGGGGGTTAAAACTTTTTTCCACTCTTCATCTGGTTTTACTATTTTTTCGGGCATGGTATTTTTTTTATCTTTACTTTGTTTTTGTGCACAAGCTGGCAGTATAAAAAACAAACTTAGTATTAACAATGTATTTATTCTGTTCATCTTGCAAAA
>JAKIUH010000395.1 GCA_021647685.1 Bacteroidales bacterium | reverse complement strand
GTTTGCGGATTTAAGGATATTCTATAAATGATAATTTAATACTTATTACGAGTGAAAATGATAACTTCTCAATTCCAATAATCAAATTTAAGGAAAAAGCCGCATTACTCTTAACAAAAATAAAACAAACACACAGCAGTTCTTTTGAAGTTCCTGAAATTGAAGACTTTCTTTCTCAAATAAAATGCTCAACATTAAAAGCAAAATCTACATCAAAAACAGATATTAGAATTGTAATTCACGATTTAAAAGCCAATTTACAGCAGGATTTAGCATAAAATCTCAATTAGGGGGAGCTTCAACACTTTTAAATGCCGGAAAAACAACGAATCTTGTTTTTATAATAGAAAACTGTAATCTAACTGATGATTTTATTAATCAAATAAATACAATTCATACAAGAAGCAAAATCAAAGACCGTTTAAATTTAATTCTAAACAGAGGTTGTAACATTCAATTTATTCAAACAGAGAGAGAAATTTTTGGTAACAATTTAATCTTGATAGACAGTTTATTACCCCATATTTTGGCAGAGATTGTTTTTGATTTTTATACTTCTAACAAGTCAAATATAAAGGATTTAGTTGAAAACATTGAAAATAATAATCCTTTGAACTTTAACATAACAAATAATCATAGATATTATGAATATAAAGTAAAGAAATTTTTGACAGAAGTTGCATTAGGAATGATGCCGGCAAAAGTGTGGAATGGTTTATATGATGCAACAGGAGGTTATCTTGTAGTAAAAGAAGATGGAGAAATTTTAAGTTATCACATCTACAATAAAAATAAATTTGAGGATTACTTATTTCACAATACTAAATTAGAAACAGCAAGTAGTTCAAGGCACGATTTTGGAAAAATATACAAAGTAAATAGAGAATATTTTATTAAACTTAACTTACAAATAAGATTTAAAAAATAATCCGCAAAGTCTTCCCAAAAAGAGCAATGCGAACAGTTAAACCAATAAGAAATTGATGATTATTTTAAAAGATTTGAATAAAAGCCGGTGGATAATTACCTTACCCCAATCCATATTCTTCTTCAAGCTCATCAACTTTCGCTTCAATATCTTCTTCATCAAATTCATAACGGGCATCTTTATTGGTTTCAATAAGCAATTCGCTGATAAAACTATTAAATCGATATACGGAAATAAAATAAGCGCTTAGATAAGACAGCCAGATTAGTGAAAAAACAAAAATACGCCAGCCGATACCGGCATCTAATGATAACGGAATAATTGTAAAAATAAAAGCAATGGTAAATATTTCGGTAAAATATATTTTATGATTAATATAAGTGCGTTCGCCTTGTGTTTCAAATTCTACTTCACCTTCGGTAATGGGGTTAAATAAATTCCAACTGTTCCATGCCCAGCGAAACACACTTCCTTTAAAATCCATCCTTCTATCATAAATGTTTCGTTTAAACACATAAGATTCTTGCAAGCGTATATCCAACTTTTTGAAAAATTCTTTGGCATAATCGTCAGGGTCAATATTAATCCTGATTTCATCTATTCTGCTATGACTTAATATGCCTGCACCCATTTTTTATTCAGAAATTTTAATGAACAAATATAATTAATTTTTTCAGATAAGCTGTTAAACTCTGAATTGTTAGATAGGACTTGCTGAAAAATGCTAAATATACTATTAGTCAATATTATATATTTATTTTATTGTATCCAAATCATAAAGTTTTTTGCTGCTCAGCTGCACACCTCTTTTGTATTTTGTTCAGTTTGAAGTATTTCTATACATCTGCACTTCACAAAATACAAAATAGATGCACATCTGAGCTTTTCAGCAAGCCCTAATTTAAAGTTCATTTCATAGCTTTTTTGATATCTGAAAAAATTTTTATCTTTACGGATATTAATCCAAACCAAAATCAGATATGAAGAAGATTTTAGTTATTATAGGGCTTGTTGTAGTATTTATTTTCTTTTTTCTTGTTTATTCCGGTTTATTTACCGGTGTAAATATTACTGAGGGAGAGGTTGGTCCTTATACTTTTGTTGGCAAAGAGTATGTTGGCGATTATCGTTATGCCGGAGATCATCTGGATTCAATTGTTGCTGATATAAATAAAAGAAAAATAGCTTTTGACCAAAGTTTTGGAATTTACAGAGACAATCCTGATAGTATAGCTGCAGATAGTTTGCGGTATATGGTGGGATGTATAATTCCTGAAAAAAGCTACCACAGAATTCCTGAATTAGAGCGAGAAGGGTATGTGAAACAAGAAATGGGAAAAACGCCCAGTGTTATTGTTGAATTTCCTTTAAATACAAAAGTTTCGTTCTTAATGGCTGTAATGAAAGTTTATCCTGCATTGAATACCTATTTTGCAGAAAAAGGCTATGCCTCTGTTCCTTCATTAGAAATATACGATACGGATAAAATGTATATTACTATGGAAATAAAAAAACAGTAAATCCTTAATTTACCTGTTTTATGCCCGGAAAAAAGGTTTTAATGGCATTGAGCGGAGGATTGGACAGCAGTATGGCAGCACTTATGCTTAAAGAGCAAAACTATGATTTAATAGGGATTACTTTACGTGTTTATAATTCTCAATTTCGTTCCGAACCTTTGGAACAAAGTATTCGAGACGCATATATTCTTGCCGATAAATTGGCTATTCCGTATTATGTTATTGATGTTTTTGATGATTTTAAAGAAACAATTATTGACTACTTTATTGATGAATACCATACCGGAAAAACACCAAATCCGTGTGCGCTTTGTAATTATCAAATAAAATGGAAATACCTAATACAGTTAGCCGATGAATTTAATTGCGATTATGTTGCAAGCGGTCATTATGCTCAGGTTCAAGAAAAAAACGGACGCTATTATATTTCAGAGGGTAAAGATATGCTTAAAGACCAAAGCTATTTTCTTTGGCGTTTAAGTCAGGAGCAATTGCGTAGAACGATTTTCCCTTTAGGTAAATATACAAAACACCAGTTGCGCATAAAGGCAAAAGAAAAGGGGTTTGAAATAATAGCTGCAAAAAAAGAAAGTTATAATCTATGTTTTATTCCCGAAGGAAATTACCGTACATTTTTGAATAAGAATACCCATTTAACGCATTCATTTTCTACACACGGAAACATAATTAGCACGAAAGGGGAAGTGTTGGGAAAACATACAGGGATTAGCAATTATACCATTGGGCAACGAAAAGGTATAGGTATTGCTCATACAGAACCATTTTATGTGGTAAAAATTGATGCAAAGAGTAATACAATTACACTCGGAAACAAAAAAGACTTAGAGCAATCAAGCATATATCTTAAAGATTTTGTATTGAGCAAGTACGAAAATTTACCTCAGAATAAGATATTCTATACAAAAATACGATACAAAAGTACTCCGGTTGCAAGCAGGGTTTCAAGCGAGCAAGAAAAACTTAAAATTGAATTTCTTAGTCCGCTTGTATCGGTAACACCCGGTCAATCAGCAGTTATTTATGAAGGAAATGATTTAATCGGTGGGGGTGTTATTGTATAAAACCCAAATTATCTTCTATATCTCATTCCCTCGTAGCTCAGTTCTCCGGAACTAAGTTTTTACTCCGTAGCTCAGTTCTCCTGAACTGAGTTTCTCGGCAGCCAAACAAACATACATTTTTAGTTAGTAAAATCCTGTTTCACAGAATTTTTGGCTAAAGCCTTTTGCTTAAAAAGTTCCGTATGTTAAAACATACAGCTATTGACAAATATGGACTTTAAACTGTAGTTTGCAGATTTAAGCTTTAGGCGGACAACATCATTTTTTCAGTAAAAAATTTGCATTTTTAAAAACACTCAATTATATTTGAACCCATAAACCTAAAACTAAAATGAAACAAATAAACCTTAACCAAACCATTACGGCATTCCATTTGCAGAGAGAGAGAGAGAGATTACCTCTTATATTATACCCATACGCCAACCGGCAGCATCTATCCACAAAAAAATAAAAAGAAAAGCTCAAAATATTATTTCAAACAGCT
>JAKIUH010000394.1 GCA_021647685.1 Bacteroidales bacterium | reverse complement strand
CAACACAGTTAGAAGCAGCGGCAAATATGCTTAGAGCAATTGCTCACCCTATGCGAATTGCTATTTTAAGCTTTCTTGAACATGATGAGAGTATGACGGTTACCGAAATTCATGAACGCTTGGGGATTGAACAATCCACTACTTCGCATCATCTTGGCATTTTAAAAGATAAGGGTGTTTTGGTTTCTAAAAGAGTAGGTAAAAACACGTATTATTCACTTAAACACAATAGCTTAAGTCATATTGTAAATTGTGTAAGTAAATGTACGGATTATAGTTGACACCTGAAAATATAAATTGAAAATCTATTACAGTTCTGAACTGCGCACTACTATTGCAATGTTAATTTCAAAATTTTTCATTGCGTTTACAAATATTGACGCACATTTCAGAACTTTATGACGATTTTATTTAAAATTTTGAGGCAATGCCAAAAAACAGGGTGATTTAATATAATTTTTTCCGTTTGATAAGATATGCTGCAAGCACCTCTTTAAAATCTGAACGGATGTCTGCCTCTACAAAATCAATGTGGTATTGCCCGCAAGCTGTTTTAAAAGCTTCAAAATATTCTTTCGAGCGCGATTGGTATATGTTACGTACATCATTAGGATTTAACTTTATACTTTTGCCTGTTTCCAAATCGATAAATTTATGCGGGCGATTGGTATATTTAAACTCTATTTCATGGGCTTTATCTACAACATGAAATAAAATTACCTCATGCTTATTATAGCGTAAATGTTGCAATGCAGATAATACTTTTTCCGGCTCTTCATTGCTAATCATATCACTGAAAATTATAACCAGAGAACGTTTATGAACTAATTCGGCAATATCGTGCAAAACACTACTAACCGTAGTTGTTTTTTTCAGGACTGAATTTTCTCTTTTTAACAGATTTTGCAACTCGGCATATAGTCTTTTTGTGTGCATTGTAGATAAACGTGCATCGGTATGCAATTCAATGTCTTTTGAAAAAAAGCTCAGCCCAATGGCATCACGCTGTTTTCGCAAAAGATAAATTAATGCCGAAGCCATAATTATCGCATAGGATAATTTATTGTTTGGATAATTTTCCCCGTAGGGGAAGAGCATCGAGGAGGAAGTGTCAATTACAATTTGACAGCGCAGGTTTGTTTCTTCTTCATACCGTTTTACAAAAAGCCGGTCGGTACGTGCAAAAAGTTTCCAGTCAATATGTCGGGTAGGCTCCCCTTTATTGTATAAACGGTGTTCTGCAAACTCAACAGAAAAACCATGAAACGGACTTTTATGCAAGCCGGTAATAAATCCTTCAACAACCTGTTTGGCAAGAAATTCCAGATGATCTAATTCTTGAAAATTTTGTATGTCAAGGGTATTTTTCAAACTTCTTGCTCCTTTTGTCCTTTTTTCTTTTTGTAAAAATATTCGTTCATGGGCCAAAAAACAAACCAATAAGCAAGCATCCCTCCTAAAACACTAAACCCTAGATAATATACCCAATATTTTTGAATATTCCATTCGGCAGATTTTACTAAGATACCAATAAAAATAGGTACAGCAGCTATTATAAAACCAAAGAGCGCTCCTTCAACCAATGCATAACGTCGCCTACCTAATTTTCGGGTTTCCTCCCAGTTCTTAATAAAATCTATATTTTTAAACATCATATTAAAGTTTTAAAAACGGATTGCTGTTTACACAACCCGTTTTACAAAAATTACAATAATGCTTCTAATTTTTCAACCAACTTTTTTTTAGGCACTACCCCAACTTGTTTATCTACTTGTTCGCCATTTTTGAAGAAAAGTAATGTAGGAATATTCCGAATACCGTATTTAGCCGGTGTTGCAGGGTGTGCATCAACATCCATTCTTACCATTAATGCTTTTCCTTCAAATTCTTTATCCATTTCCTCAATAATCGGGTGTATCATGCGGCATGGACCACACCATATTGCCCAAAAATCAACAATTACAGGAACTTCTGACTTTAAAACCACTTCTTCAAAATTAGCATCAGTTACTTCTATTACCATAATTTACTATTTTTAATTAATTATTGCCAATGTTTTGCAAAAATACATAATTCCTTTTAATTATCCTTCAAATAAATTTATTCGTACTCTTGAAATTTATCAAAAATATTCAATTAAGAAAGTAATTGAATTATTATTTACGCTAAATTAATAGCTCTATAGTTTTAAAAGAATCAAAATTTTAGATATTTTTATATTTTTACAAATCAATAAAAACTCCAATAAAAACAGCCTTTTAAGATGAAGCGCATAATATTCTTAGCCCTTATAATTCTAATTCACAGAAGTTTTGTTTTGACAGGGCAAAATACAAACATTGACAGTTTACAGAAATTGCTATCCAGCTATCCGCATCACGATACTTTTAAAGTTAATTTACTGAATGCTATTGCTTATAAACTTCATTTCATTGATGGAAAAAAATCGTTAAAATATGCCAAAGATGCTCAAAAATTGGCAGAGCGTTTAAATTTCAGCAAAGGGTTGGCAGAAAGTAATCGGATTATTGGAGTTTATTATAAAGTTAGAGGTAATTATTCAATTGCTTTACAATATTACATGAACTCATTAAAAATTTCGGAGAAATCGGGCGATAAACTTGCCATTGCCAAAGTGCTTGGAAATATTGGAATATTGTATAAAGTTCAGAATAAAATTGATAATGCTTTTAACTATACCCGGCGTGCTTTAAAAATTAATAAATCTATTAAATATCAGTTTGGAATTGGCAGTAATTTGACAAATCTGGGATTGTTATATTATAAATTAAAAAAGTACGATGATGCCTTAAGGCTTCAATTTGAAGCATTAGAAGTTTATAAAACAAATAATATATTATTAGGTTTAGCTAATTCCTATATAAATATTGGCGAAGTATATTTTGCAAAAGGAGATTATTCAAAATCATTTGATTACTATAAAAAAGCACTTACAGCAACTAAAAATATTGATTATAATTACGGATACAGTGCATCTTTATTAAATATTGGTGCTATTTATTTTAAAAAACATGAATATTCAAAAGCATTGAATTATACATTACAAAGTATGGATGTTGCTAAAAAATATAATTTTTTAGATTTAAAAATAATTATTTATAAGCAATTGTCGGATATTTATGCAAAAACAAAAAGATACAAAAGAGCCTATGAAAATTATGTTTCCTATAAGGTGATGAACGACAGTGTTTTTAATATAAAGAGTTTGTCAAAAATCTCAGACCTTGAATATAAATATAAATATGAACAGAAAAAGCATGAAGACGAGCTTTTGCAACAAAAAAAAGAGGCTGAACGAAAATTGGAGGCAAAACGGCAAAAGTTAATACGTAATATTTTTATTTTGGGATTTATTGTAATGCTTGCTTTTGGAGCTGTTATATTATATGGTTTTTTACAAAAGAAAAAAGCTAATAAAATTCTTGCCACTCAAAAAAAAGAAATAGAATTAAAAAATAGTGAACTTCATTTACAAAATGAAAAAATCATTGAAATAAATGCAATCCTTGATGAACAAAAAGAAGAATTAAAATCATTAAATCATAATTTAGAAGAAAAAGTTAAAAACAGAACAATAGAATTGGAAACAGCATTAAAAAAGGCTGAGGAAAGTAAAAACTTAATTAGTGCATTTTTAGAGAATATGTCACACGAAATCCGTACTCCAATGAATGCCATTTCCGGTTTTGCACAACTTCTTGCAAATAACAACAATGAAGAAACAAAAATTGAAAATTATACCGATATTATTGTAAACAATATTGATAATTTGATTGAATTCATTGATAATGTTATGGATGCATCTAAACTACATGCAGACCAGTATCAATTTATTGAATCTGTTTTTGATTTAAATAATGTATTTTACAATATTTACGATAAATTAGTTAAGAAAAAGAAATTAAAGTCTGATGAAGTTGAGTGCCGCCTACATTTACCTGTTGGAAATAAATTTTTAATTTATTCAGATATAAAAGCATTTAGTTACATTATC
>JAKIUH010000393.1 GCA_021647685.1 Bacteroidales bacterium | reverse complement strand
CGGGAACAAAACCCATAAACATATCGTAGGTAGAAGGTAATTTATCAGTTAAACCGGCGGCAGCATTTGCCAAAGGTGTTGCACCCGAGAAACCATCCACAATACCTTTTCCTTAGCCTAATCCTGCAATCCATACTTTATCGACGGACATAAATGCAGGATAAGCAAAAAATCAGAATGCACGGGTAAGTAAAGCCGGGTTTACTACATTCATTCCTGTTCCTCCAAAAACTTCTTTACCGAAAATAACGGCAAATATAGTAGCAACAGCGACCATCCAAAGAGGTACATCCACCGGTACAATCAACGGAATTAACATTCCGCTAACTAAAAATCCTTCTTCAATTTCGTGCCCTTTGATATATACGAATACGAATTCAGTTCCTAATCCTGCAATGTACGAAACCAGTATAAGCGGTAATACTTTAATAAAACCAAAACCGAATGTAGTCCAAAAATCAGCATTCTCGCCAATAGAAGCATAGTGTTGCGCACCAACATTCCACATTCCAAAGAGTAAAGCAGGGATTAAAGAAATCACCACAACACTCATAACACGTTTTAAATCAACAGCATCTCTAATATGAGCACCTTTTTTAGGAGTAGTATCTCCCAACACATACAAAAAGGTTTCAAAACTTTCAAAAATTGGCATCCACTTTTCGTACCTGCCACCTTTTTCAAAGTTTGGCTTTATATTATCAATAAAATTCCTTAATGCTTTCATTTGTTTATTTTTATTGTACGATTAGTCAATGACTAACTAAACTCTTTTATCATTAAATTAATTCCTTTCCGTATCAATTTTTGGATTTCAATTTTTGAAGTGTTCACCACCTCACAAAGTGCAAAATCTTCTTCTGCTACCTCGTAAATGCCTAATTGTTCCATCAAATCAATATCCTCAACAATAATAGCCTTTAACAACTGCATCGGCAAAATATCCATAGGAAAAACCTTTTCAAATTCGCCTGTAACAACAAAAGGTCTTAGTCCTCCATGAAGATTTGTGTCCAGTACTAACTCTTTATTTGGATTTAACCATGAAAAGAAAGTTCTGGTCATACTGAATTTTCCAAATCCGGGTGTTGCCCAGCCCATAAATTCAGGCTCGTTTCCTTCGGGAATTACGGTTATTTGGTAATGGTAATAACCCAAAAAGTTCGATTTCGCAACTTTTTCACCGGTTAAAACATTTCCTGAAATATAACGAACATTTTTATTACTTACTTGCTCTTTTATAATTGAAGCAATTTCAGCACCATTCAGTATTTTGTAGTATTTGGGCTCTTTTACTTCAGAACCGCTTAATGCAATAATTTTTGTTGCATCATAAATCCCTTCGTTAAATAGTTTCCCTATTTTTGCAACATCAGCAGGATTTACATACCAAACAATTTCGCCTTTGTTTAAAGGATCAATATGATTAATTTGAACACCTATTGCACCTGCCGGATGCGGACCTGAAAATTCATAAATTTCAACCCCTTTGGTAGATTTAAAAAAATCAGTATTTAAATCTGAGTGAAGACTTAAATTAATCTTTCCCGAAGTAAGTTTTTTCAAAGCATCAATTCCTGTTTGAAAATCCTGAAAACTGTCTTTCAGTATAAACTCATAATCAGGAGCCAATGGTGCAGAATCAAAACCTGAAATATAAATAGCTTTTGGAGTGTCTTTCGGATTAGCAATAATTGCATAAGGACGTTGCATAACAGCAGGCCACAATCCCGATTTTAAGATATTCTCCTTTATTTCTTCCGGTTGAAGATTGTTTGGATCCGCTTTTTTAAAATTTTCAAACTCCTGTTTGCCGTCAGGCTCTACAATAATTTCGAGGATTTTACGTCTTTCACCACGATTTACTTCCAAAACTTTTCCGCTAACAGGCGAAGTAAATAAAATGTCCGGTCTGTATTTATCAAAAAACAATGGTGTACCGGCTTTTACTTCGTGCCCTGCCTTTACCAACAGTTTTGGTGTTAGCCCCTCAAAGTCAGTAGGCTTCACAGCATAACTTGCAGACATTTCCGATTCAACAAGCTGTTTTTCAGCTTTTCCTTTTAGCCGGATGTCTAAGCCTTTTTTTATTTTTATAACTTTTGACATTTTAACCCTTAATTATTAAACATTTGTGCAAAAATATAAAAAAATTCGGCTTATTTACAGATTTTATTATTTAGACTAATTTTAAACTGATTTAATCGTGTCTTGGTCTTGAAATATAAATATTTACCCAAACAAATATGTTATATAACAGATTATAAGAATGCCTGATAAAACTTTATTTTATCGCAATAACAGTTTTAAGCTGTACATCACTTTTAAGCTTCACAATAAGCTGAAACTTATCAAAAAAATAATACCGGAACAAAATATATTCGTTTATTTTGTGTTTTAAAAATACGTTTTATAAAATACCATTATGTATATATACAAGATAAGCTGCTTTATTTTACTATTTATATTTAGTATAAATACAAACTCTCAAACTTTTAAAAATCAAACTTTTAAAAAGAATATCGAAACTGTTCTAATTTATAAAGAGGGTTGGCAACTTTCTTTCCCCATAATAAGTTTAACAAACGAAGATGAAAAAATCACCTTAAGTTTTGATGAGTTAGGAAGTAAAATAAATGATTACGCATGGACCATTAAATACTGTAACTCCGATTGGTCTGAAAGTAAATTGGATGTTATTGATTACATTGATGGTTTTTCGGATGGTAGTGTTTCAGATTACACTTTGTCAAGAAATACAAAGCTTAATTATGTAAATTACAAATTAAGTTTTCCGAATAGTGATTTAAGATTTAGAAAACCCGGAAATTATATTATAATTATCTATGAAAACAATGATCCTGAGCAAATTATTCTTACTCGGAAATTTTATGTTATTAATCCAAAAGTTCAAATAAAAGGGAATATTTTCAAACAGTCAGTTTCAAGTATCGCCAAAAATCAGACAGTAAATTTCACGATTAAATATCCTGATGATATTATAAATCCCGTGGACAAGCTAGTGTCGGTAATAATTAAAAACGGAGAAGAAAAAATCAACTCAAAAGGCGTAAATCCAAGTAGGCTAAGTACAAATGAAATAGCTTTTGAGCATATTCAGAGCCTATCTTTTCAAGGAGCTAATGAATATAGACATTTTGACATTAAGAGCGTGAAATTTTTATCGGACAAATTAGAAAAAATAGAAAATTCGGATAAATATTATAAAGTACAATTAAGACCGGATGAAATACTTTCAGAGAAAAAATACAATTATAAACCCGATATAAACGGGAAACGTTTAATTAAATTAGAAAATAGTAAACAAAGTGACATAGAAGCAGATTATTGTATGGTCAGTTTTCGTTTACAAGCACCGATAAATTTAAATAATGGGGACTATTATGTATATGGAGCATTAAGTGATTGGCGTATTTCCGATAAATTTAAAATGAAATATGATGACAGAGGGTTTTATGTAGCAAATATATTTTTAAAACAAGGATACTATAATTACCGGTACATATTCAATAAGGTGGGAATGAATATTGCTGATGATGCCCAAATATTGAGTGCAGAAGGAAATTTCTATCAAACAGAAAATGATTATTATATTTTAACTTATTATAGAAATCCGATTGATATGTGTGATGAATTAATCGGATTTTTACACCTTAATACAGAAAAATAGACTTATTCATAAAAACGAACAGTTAAGTTGACAAATATTTTTTAGATTAGGATAAGTTCTCTTTTGCAAGTAAGTATTGTATTGGTAATAAGCATATTGATGAATTGGTATATCAGTTAGTTTATCCAATATACCAAGATCACAATACCAATAAGTTAAAGTATTGCATTTAATAGTTACTACATTTGCGTTCATAGGCTCATAAAAATACAAAATACTGAATAAAAGACATTTAAAAGAAAATATCACATAATTAACTCATTATCAATAATTTGATATACTCAAGTACTATAAAACTCAAGACAAAAAAGAATTTTTAATAAAATATTCTATCCTTTA
>JAKIUH010000392.1 GCA_021647685.1 Bacteroidales bacterium | reverse complement strand
TTTTGTAAAAATGTTTTCCAATGTTTTAGTTCCGGTTTGTCTTTAAAAGAAATTTTTAATTTGGAAAGAACTTGAACGTCCAGTTCCTCTTCACTCATTTTTATCGGAACTTCATAAATAGTAGATACATCAATAGATTGAATCACCGATTTAATATCTACATTACAAAAACGAGCTACTTTAGCACGAATTTCTTTTGATAACTCATGCTCTGTACGCAGAACCAAAATATCGGGCTGAATTCCGTTTTCTAAGAGCAATTTTACCGAGTGCTGTGTAGGTTTGGTCTTTAATTCACCCGAAGCTGCCAAATATGGAACCAAAGTTAAGTGAATAACTAAACTGGCATTGGGCATTTCCCAACGTAGTTGCCGCACTGCTTCAATGTAAGGTAAAGACTCAATATCGCCTACCGTACCGCCAATTTCGGTAATAACAAAATCGTATTTATATTTATTACCCAGTATTTTTATCCGGTGTTTTATCTCATCAGTGATATGAGGAATAATTTGTACGGTTTTTCCTAAATAATCACCTCTGCGTTCTTTTTCAATTACCGATTGATAAATTCGCCCGGTAGTTACATTATTGGCTTGTGATGTAGGTACGTTTAAAAAGCGTTCGTAATGTCCTAAATCAAGATCTGTTTCGGCACCATCATCGGTAACATAGCATTCACCGTGTTCATAGGGGTTTAATGTACCCGGATCTACGTTAATGTAGGGATCTAATTTTTGAATGGTTACCGAATAGCCTCTTGCTTGCAAAAGTTTTGCTAAGGAGGCGGAAATAATACCTTTCCCCAGCGATGAACTTACTCCACCGGTAACAAAAATATATTTAGTACTCACTTTAATATACTGTTTAAGGTAATTAATCTAATAAGTCATCAATCATATACAATTCTTCTTGCAAAATTTTAGCTCTGGTTTTTGCACTATTGATTTTTTCTTCAAATTCTTTAATCATCGATTCTGCATTTTTCGATTTTGCAAAAAAACCAATATTGTTTTCCCAAAGAACAATATCGCTTTTTAGTTTTTCTAATTTTTTTACAATTTTTTCACGTTCGCTTCTTAACCTTCCTCTTGATTTGGGCGAATTTTTTAAATTTTCAAGTTTTGAACGAAATTTTAATTTCATTTTTTCGCTTTCGTCCAAATCTAATTTTTCAAAAACTTTATCTAATGCAAGTTTATATTCGTTTTGAATTTCATCTTTAAATTTAATCGGAACATAGCCTATTTCTGTCCATTCCTTTTGTAATTTATTTAACTGTTCAAAATTTTTGGAATTATCTTCTGAAAATTCAAAATTTTTCAGTTTTTCAATAATTGCTTTTTTCAGTTCGAGGTTTTCATCTTGTTTGCTGTCTAATGATTTGTAGTATTCAGCTTTATTATCAAAAAATTTATTACATGCAGTTCTAAATCGTTCCCAAATCGCATCTTTATCTTTACGGGGAACCGGACCAATGGTTTTCCATTTTTTTTGTAATTCAATATAGAGTTCGGTAGTTTTTCTCCATTCTGTGCTATCCTGCATACTTTCTGCTTGGATGCACAACTCTGTTTTTAACTGAAGGTTATTTTCTTCTTCTTCTTTGTGTTTTGAATAAAATTCACGCTTTGTATTAAAAAACTGGTCGCAAGCTTTACGAAAACGTGTATAAATTTTATTATTATCCTTTTTAGGAGCAAAACCAATCAGTTTCCAAAGTCTTTGTAGTTCAATAACTTCTTTTGACTGCTCTTCCCATTCTTTGGGTGAAGTAATTTCCGTTTCATTAATTTCCTCTACTTTTTCGCAAAGTAAGGTTTTAGCTTTTAAATTGTTTTGCTGTTCACTTTTTAATTTCTCAAAATATTCCTGATGCTTTTTATTGATTGATGTTGTAGCTTTTTTAAATCGTTCCCATAGTTCATCTCTTTTTTCGGCAGGAACCGGTCCGATTTCGCGCCACATACTATGCAATTTTTGTAATGTCCTGAATGCAGAAACTACTTTGGGTTCCATTAACAGTTCTTCTGCTTTTTCGCATAACTTAAGTTTTTCTTCCAGGTTTTTTTTCAGGTCTAAATCACGAAGTTCTTTATTGATTTTAACATAGTCGTAAAATTTTTCTACCCAATGATGATAGGAATCCCAAAGTTTTTTAAGTTCAGACTGTGGCACTAAACCTATTTCTTGCCACTGTTTTTGAAGTTCTTTAAAATCATGAAAAGTTTTATTCAAGGATTCTTGCCCGTTGGTTAATTGCTTAATTTTTTCAATTATTTCATATTTCTTTTCAAGATTTATTTGTTTTTGTTGTTCTATTTGTTTTACATAATTAGCTCTACGTTCTTTAAAAACCGAATAAAAAGCTTTGAATTTTTCTTCTAATTTATCCGGTTCCGGTTTAAATTCTTCCGGGCTTCCTCCTTCTTTAACAAATTTTTCCTTTGCTTCTGCTATTTCTGCATTATGTTTTTTGTAAAATCTTACTTTAATAAGTTCTACTCTATCTTTTATTTTTTGAACATCATCGTTTTCTAATAACCTACTAAATTCTTCTACCAATTCTTCGGGAGAGTATGAACTGTAATCTACTTTTACTTGAGTTTCCGCTTCAATGTTTTTATTTTCTTCTTCTGCTGTTTTTTCTATATTTTCACTTTTGTCAACAGGCAATTCTTCCGGTTCTTTTTGGCTAATTTCCGGTTTTTCTTCATCATTACTTAAATTTTCAATATTATCTTCTTTCTTTTCTTTCTCCTGAGTTTCTTCTTTTGCCTTTTTATCTTTTAGTTTTTTCAGGATTATATCTGCTGCACTTTCTTTTTTTTCTTCTTCAAGTTCAGTTTCAATTTTTTCCGTTTCTGATTTGTCCGTTAACTCTTTCTCTTTTGAATTAAGTTCTGATGTGTTTTCATTAATATTCTCAGCTTGTTCGTTTTTTTCGTTCTGAGATAGATTTTTTAAATCGTCCTGTTCCATTTTTCTTAAATTTAATACGGTTATTAAAAATACCAGCGCATGTTATACATTCATATTTCCCTTGAAAATTAAGGTTGAAGATCGCTACTTTTTATAATATTTATGTTTATTGTTGTAAATCAATACTTTAAATTATGTGTTTATTGAAAAGAAAACAATTACTGAATGCTAAAATATTTAGCTGTTAAAAACCCACGAAAATAAACAATTAGGCGGTAATCCTCAAAATTTTAACAATATTAATTGTAATTTTCTTAAAATGTGCGTCTAAATTTAGTAATTGGGCAGGTATGATTAATTAACTTTTTTAAAATTTCGGATTATATATACTTCATAATCACCAAGATATTTGAAACCGTAATTTATATAAAGATTTTTAGCAACAATATTATTTTGATGCACTTCCAGCTTTATTTGTTGATTTAATTTTTTTGTGTAATTTAGCGATTCTTGGAGTAAGGGTTTGCTCAGCCCTCGTCCTTGAAAATCAGGATGGATACAAAAATGGTGTAAATACAGTCTTCTGCCATCAGTTGTAAGCCAGGAGCTACCAATAAGCTGGTTGTCAGAAAACATCATGAACATTTTTCCTCCTATAGCAAGGGTTTGTTTGATTATTTCTAAATTGTCTCCTCTTCCGGGGGTGTTTATTCCTGTAATATTCCAAAGATTGATCAATTCATTATAATCTTTATCAGTGAAGTCTGTTATCATAAAATCACTCATTTTGAAGCAAAATTTAAAATTTGATAATACTTCTTAAATTTTCTGTTAAGCAAAATGCAAAATGGAAAAAACACATATCCGTCAGCATAAATTTTTGATTATATGATATTGATGAACGGAAAAGCCATTGTTTACCTTAATTCCGCAAATATCAAACTAATTTATTAACAGTCATCGGATGAATAATTTAATTAAGGTGAAAGAAAACATATAATAAATGGCTGTTAATTAACAAATTCATCATATGACTTGCAGATTTAAGGTATAACCTAAAAATCTAAATTGAAAATCTATTACAGTTTTGAATTACACGCCACTATTGACAATGCTCGTTTCAAAATTTTTCACCGTAGAGGTAACT
>JAKIUH010000391.1 GCA_021647685.1 Bacteroidales bacterium | reverse complement strand
TTCAGTTTGAAGTATTTATATACATCTGCACTTCACAAAATCCAAAATAGATGCACATCTGAGTTTTTCAGCAAGACCTAAATATAATATTTTCTGACAATTAATAAAATGATTTTAGGTAGAATTTAAACTGTTGTAGATAGAAAAATCTAAGCAATTTATTGCACACTGCATTTTATTTTCAATACAGCCGGCGAATTTTTTCCATTATAATAAACCCTAATGCTTTTCGAAAAACTGCCCGGATAAGCGGCTTTGTATTTCACGGTAATTTTAGCTTTTTGACCCGGTTTTATGGGTTGTTTTGGCCAATCAGGTACCGTGCAACCACATGTTGTTTCTACGTTTTGAATAAGTAAAGGCTCTTTACTTGTGTTACTGAATACAAAATCGTAAGTAACTTCTTTTTTTTGCGATGAGCCAAAATCATGCTCTGTTTGAATAAATGCTATTGTAGCATTATTTTGAACAGGATTGTTTTCCGTGCAAGAGAAAAGTAAGAGGATGATTAGTAAATAATGATTTTTCATTTTGTAAGTTTTTATTTAATAATTTTAAATAACCGGTTCCACTTAAATTGAATGTGATACGAAAACAGTATTAATACTGCTTTGCCTACAATTTCACTTTCGGGCACAAAGCCCCAATAACGTGAATCCATTGATAAACTACGGTTATCGCCCAACATAAAATAATAGTTTTGATTAAAACGATATTTTTTTATCTTTTTATTGCCTATGTAAAATCCTGTATCGGTATTTAAAATATTTTCTTGTTCAAAATTACGAATGATACCTGAATAAATGGTATAGTTTTTTGTGTTTAGTTTGATACTCTGTCCTTTTTGGGGCACATAAAGTGGACCATAATTATCTTTTGTCCAATTTAGAGTGTCGATGAATGGAAATAATGAACTGCTTTGAACCGTATCAATCTCCATAGTTATGGAATCAATGCATTTATTTTTCAGTATAATATATTTTTCCTGATTTGTGATGTTGCATAGTAAAAATTGATATTTTCCTTGTTTTTGAAAAATGTTGTTGTAGTATATGTTTAAGCTATCGAGTAATCGTATTGTTTTACGGTATTTATTGCAGTATATTTTATGCAGATGTTTAAGGTTTTGGGATAAATTTAATGTTTTGCTGTTAATTATTAAACTGCCATTTGTAATTTGTAGGGTATCGCCAGGCAAGCCGGCACAGCGTTTAATATAAAACTCAAACTGTTTATTTTCAAAATTAAAAACCATTACATCGCCGCGCTTTATGTTTGAATAGCCTTTTACACGGTGATAGCCCCATATGTTCTTACCCATTTCGGCTCTTGCTTTTGGATTTAAAAACCAAAACAAGTTAAACCAAGGAATTTCAAAACCGGAACGCGGCAAGCGCGCGCCATATTGTAATTTACTTACTATAATTTTATCGCCTGTTTGTAATGTAGGTGACATAGAAGATGAGGGTATAGTGAAAATTTCAAAAAGAAATATTCTTAATATTATAACTATCACTAAAGTAATTCCAAAATATTTTATTAATAGTCTATAATTTTCTAATTTCACGTAAATATAATTCTTTTATACTTTGATTTACAACAGGGTTTCCAACTATAATTATTTCATTATTGCCATTTAATAAAAAAGTATGAAAGATAGAATTATCTGGCAAATTATTAATTTGGGCAAATTCATTTTTAATATCATAAAAAACTACATTTTTAAATTTATGAATTATAAACTCTTTATCTAACTCTATAGTATTATTTGATGCTAAAATATAGATAAAAATAATTTTTTTGTTTAGTTTATTAACCTTACTTATAAACCTTTTCCATTGAGATAGCTTCATTCTACAAGGCGTACAACCATTTTTATCAAGAAAAATAACAATTTTAGCTGATTTTTCATTGCTGATATCAAAAGTAGTATCTCGCCCTAAAACCCTGCCTACAAGACTATTACTAAATATTATTTTCTTGTGGTACATTTTCTTTATAGTTTGTTCTGTTTTGTTAAAACTGTCATTGCTACAAGAACAGAGTAATACCATTAAAACTCCCAAAATAAAAGTAAGTATTTTATAGCTACCCCATAGTGAGAATCTACTTTTTGTTGTATTGATTTTTATTTCAAATATTCTCATACAATTTTGTTTGATAGATGAGTGTATATTATAAATCAGAAACTTCTCCAATCATAAATGAAGGCTTGTGTCCATGAAAATAATAAATTCCCCAAGGTAAGACTCCTTCTTTAAAACTATCACGTTTTAAAACTGCTGAGCCACCCGTATTACAACCTAAACATTTTACTTCAAAGCTTAAATATCTTAGTTCTCCAAGTTTATTAAAAGAATATTTTCTATATGTCAGCTCAATGCCTTTTTTAGCTAAATATTTTTGTACCTGAAATAAAGAGTCTTTTGTCATTGTACTGGTAAAAACAACTTTAACCTTGCCCATATTATGACAAATATCTTTATTTGTTTGTGCTACTAAGGCCGGTGATATTGCAATAAAAATAATGAATAATAAGTTTTTCATAATATCTAATTTTAAATTAAAAATTTTTTAATTTTAATAACATAATAATAGGATTATCATTAATATGAACTTCTCCAATGCAGTTTGTAATGATTTTATCGTCAACATTTAATTCGACAGAAGGACTAATAATATATACTAAATAGTTTTGATACCATGATTCATAAACTGTTGCCGATTTATTGAAATTAGTCAACCAAATATCTTTTGGGAAGTCTGTAATATCATTTATAAATCGTTTAGCATGAAAACTTTTCTTAGAGTTCTTGAAATAAAGGTATGTTCTAAATTCAAAAGGGAAATTATAATCTTCATCTGCCCGGTTGCCTATATTTACACAATACGAAAATGAAAGTAAATCATTGTTATTTACTGTTAAAAAAGGGAGCATAGCTTTCCCTTTATTTTCGATTGACGAAATATATTTCATTTGCTCTTCTGTTGAACTTAAACTAATATATTCATTATCAATCCCATATTTTTGGAAATCAATTTTTAATATTGGTATCGCATTTAATCCATCTAATTGATAAAAAGTGTTATCAAACATGATAGAAGCAAAAAGGTTATTATTATCATTTAAAGTGAAACTTTCAGGGTAAACACTAAAATAGCTATGATTTGTAATTATTTTTTTAGGGAAAATAGTCTTAATTACATGATTATCTTTGCAAATAATAATATCTGCATTAGTTGTATTCGTTGAACTTGTATCAAGTAAATTATCTATCCTGTGTGTTGAATAGTATAAATAATTATAGTGTTTTCTTACTGTATTTGCAACTATGTGAAATATTTCTTTCTTTTGGATATATTCAAATTTAATATTGCTGTAGGTAATTATTTGATTTTTAATACCATCTAAAACTTGTACTGTTTTCTCAAGACTATCTACAAAAAAGCCGGAAATCATAATATACTCTCCACGACCTTTCCCTTTTTTATTTAAAGAAGATACTAACCTTCCCTTTTTATCAAATACAGAAATAGCATTTCTGCTCATATCATTCAAGTAGATATATTTCTTTTTAATTAATATATCGCTGACTATTCCGGTATAACAATTACTATCCGATTGTAACTTTATATATATAATACTATCAATAAATTCTGACAATTTAACTTCTTCTGCATCATTGGGGTTTATAATAATTTTTTCCAAGTTTTCATTATTTGTAATGTCAACACACGATGCTAACAAAACATGTAACCAAACAATAGATAATAAATAAATTTTTTTCATTTCAATTAATTGTTAAAGTTGACACTTAACCTCATAAAATAGATAATCGCTAATTAGGGCTTGCTGAAAAACGCTAAATATATTATTAATCAATATTTTATGTTTATTTTACTGTGTTGAAATGCAAGTTTTTTTGAAGACAATGTCCGAAAAAGCATGCATTTATTTTATTATAAGCCATAATATTTTTTGCTGCTCAGCTGCACACCTCTTTTGTATTTTGTTCAGTTTGAAGTATTTCTATACATCTGCACTTCACAAAATCCAAAATAGATGCACATCTGAGCTTTTCAGCAAGCCCTATT
>JAKIUH010000390.1 GCA_021647685.1 Bacteroidales bacterium | reverse complement strand
TTAAAGGTGAATAACGCAAACTGTCTTGATTTATATAAGCGCCATCAATTAACCATAATATTTTACCACCTTTCATCAGGTACTGGTCAAGCACAAATTTGTCTTGTTCATTAAATTTATAAATAGGTCCGGCAATTATTACGGCTTTGAAATTATCTAAAACTCCATACATTCCCCCAATAGCTCCACGCTTTACTTCGTAATATTCTGATAAAGCATTACTTATATCAAGCACTTGCATTTCGCTGTATTCGCCATGTCCTTCCAGAAACGCAATTTCGGGCTTTTTATCTTTACTTAATTTACGTAAAGCATTGGTAAGTTCATATTCCATTGATTGTACGGAATTATTGATGTTTTCTTCACTGTCGGGCGCATATCGCGGGTCGCTTTTAAGCAAATTCACACCCATTTCTTTGCCTTTATAAACTACAATAAGACCAGGGAATACCATTTTTTGCATCGTTTTTCCTTCATCAGTAGTTTCATGAGTTTCAATGGGTATCAAGCCTTTTTCAAAAAGTTCTTTATAGAGTGCAAAACGTATTTTTTTATCCGGATTTTCACTGGGATTAATAAAGCGGTAACTTACATTTGTTTTTGCATATACTTTAAATTCTTCCAGTAAATCGGCAAGTTCACGCTGCATTCTTTTAAAACCAATGGGTAAATCATCGCCGTCAAGATATATTTTTATATATACATCATCGTTCAGATTTTGTAATAATTCAATGCTTTGTTTTGAAATACTGTATCGTTTTTCAGAGGTCATATCCACCCGCAATAAAACAAAGGATACAACATAATTTATAAGTATAATTAAAGTGAAAATTATAATAAATTGTGTAATATTTTGCTTTTTAATATTTTTTTTTGCCATTTTCTTATTTTAAAACTTTTACAAGTCAATTAAAGATAATGAGCAAATTTACATTATTTTTTTAAAATTGAAATCAGAACGAACAAATAAAAAAGGGAAAATGATATTCCACCACTTTCCCTTTAAATACAGGAAACAAAGTTTAAAGTTAAATATAGTACAAAAACTGCCGGCAAAGGTGTGGTTTATAATTTAAAAACATGAGAAATCAAACCTAAACCTAAATTACATAATGCATGAAAGAACCACACCATAAGTCAGCTTAACTGAAAATTAAAAAAAAATAATTTTTAATTATTCTTTAATAAATTTCAGTCTGATTTTTTGTAAACTATAATCAACTTTAAGTATATACAAACCACTCATCAAATCCTTAACATTAATATCTATAAGGTTTTCATTTTGCAATTTAAGATGTTTAACAGTTTTACCGGAAATATCAAGAATTTCAATATTAATCAGGTGATGCATATCATTTCCGTTAAGATACAAACTTAATTTATCTTTAACAGGATTTGGAAATAGTTCTATGCTTACTCTATCTTTTTTCAATTCATTAGTTCCCGTAGGGAAACCATTAAAATAATTAATTGCATCTTGCATAAAAGCGACTAAATCGTCATGAATATCAACACTTTCTAAAGGGAAACCAATATTAATAACCGCAGCTATATTATTACTTGATGCAAATTTTCCTTTATAAGCAATACCTGCAGTTTGTCCGTTTTTATATTGTAAGATGCTCTCTGAGCCGGCATAAGTTCCAATTTCATCGGGATAATCCTCAGGATAAACTTGCCCGTAATTTAACGAAAGTCCGTTAAACACAGTTCCTGCTACTCCTGTTGCCAGATTATTTCCAGAGCTTCCATCAGCTTTATAAGTTGCTTTCAAATAATTATTGTAAAAACTTTTATCCACAGAGCTTCCTTTATTGTATAAATCCCAAGCAATTTCAGAACCTGTAACCAATAAATACCCTCCACCCTCTAAATAAGCTTTTACTTTTGACTGTTCCGTAGTATTAAAAGTTTCATCTGCAGTAGATTCATCGCCTAAAAACCACACAACAATTTTGTAATCGGATAATTTAACAGCACCTGAAATAATGGCATCATTACTTGCCGAAGAAATATTAAAATCATCTGCATCGCGAAGAGTAGTCATATAAGTATTTGCAAAAGTATGCGTAGGTTTTCCCCATGAGCCTAATCGATCATAACCATCAACAATCAAAACATTTTCAGCATCTGTATTTGGACTTCGTTTCGAGGAATAAGTATCGCTAAAATCGCTTGCTCCGGCAGAATTTACCGCACATATTTTAAAATTATATCCCTGAGCATTGATGCTCAAAGTATCAATCAGAAATTCAGTACTTCCGGCAACTAATTCATTGGTATCTGCCAAAAGTATAAAATCATCCATAGCATCACTTTTTGAGCTGTAAATTCTGTATGCAGCCGTTTGATCATTACTTGCTTTCCAACTGATTTTAACCGTATTGTTATCTAAAACTTCAACAGAAGAAATTTCAGGAATATCCGGCGGATTAGTACGAATGCTCACCTCTTTAAATATTGTATCTTTTTTATTATCGTTATCGGTAACAATTAATTGAACACTATAGGTGCCATCAGCTGCAAAGGCATGATTTACAGATACGCCTGAGGCAGTAACTCCATCACCGAAATTCCAATCATAAGCAGTAATACTGCCGTCCGGATCTAATGAGTGTGATGCATCAAAAGTCAATGTCTGCCCTGCACCGGCAGGCAATCCCGAAATATAAAAATCGGCACGCGGAATGCCATTATTGAAATAAGTAAGTTGTATGTCAAACTCGGTATAATTATTTGCAGAAATGTTAACATCTACACTTTTACTAATATAGCCTTCTTTACTTACTTCCAAGGAATAATTATCCGGGGCTAAATCCAGCGCATAAAAGCCATTGTAATTTTCATCAGTGATGCAACTATCACTGCTATTTGCTTTAATTTTCACCCCGTTTATTGCTTCGGCAGTAAAATCGTCATTTACAACGCCGCCCACACGCCCCGTACTAAATCCGGTTTTATTATAAAACTGTAAAAATGATTTAGCGATTGCCCAAGCATAATTTTGTGAAAACCAAGTACTTTTCAAGCGTAAACCTTCTTCGGGATAATCATGAAAAGCCCCCTCGGATAAAACAGAAGGCATTTGCGCATTTCTTAAAACACCCAAATTAAATCCTAAAAAACTATAATCACCCCTACTGTATGCATCAGTAGTTCTCATCAAGTCTTTAAGTATTGGTGCCATAATATCCGCCATATTTTTGGCAGCTGAAAAAGCAGGTACTCCATTTACTTCCTTATATAATACCAATGAATAGTTTGCCGTTCCATCCCCCCCATTGGTGTGTATCGACTGAAAAAAATCAGCTCCAAAGTCATTGGCTATAGTTGAACGTTCGCTCAACGAAATATCATCAGTATCATCGTTAGCGGTACGGGTAAGCTTTGTGTTGGCTCCTAAACTGCGCAAAATTGTATCTAAATGAAAAGCAGTTTGTAAATTTCCTTCCGATTCCCAAAATATTATTCCGTAGGGCAGCTCAATTCTACGATCGTTTGCAGGATCATGTCCTCCATGCCCGGGGTCAATACAAAATTTGTATCCGTTAAATTGCTGAGCAAAAATACTAGCGTATAGAGTAAAAAACACCATTAATAAAACAATCCTTTTCATTTAGCGGTATTTTAGGGTAATTACATAAATTTTTCCATTGTCTGTATTGAATGTAATTTTTGAATTGTCATCAGATAAATCAGGGTACAAAGCAATTTTAATATCTTTTAAATCCAATACTTGCCTGTTTATACCTTTCGGTGAGATTATAATTATTTGTGAATTAGTGTATTTACTACCATCATCAAAATCATTCATTCCAATAACCCATTTACCGTCTTTTGACCATTTTGCAGCATGCAGGCGACCTAAATTTATGATATTTTTCCCTTCTGAATCACAAATAAATGTTCCTTTTCCTGTTTTGGTAAATAATATTTTTGTTCCATCGGGAGAAACAGAAACCCAGATATAATTTCCTTTACCAAAAGGATTTAAAATATGCTGCTTACCGTTTTTGTAAACCACCAAATTTAAATCTGCATCCGTAAAGGCAAGTACCGTATTATTTATTGATTTCTCTTCATTTTGCGGATACCCGACTAATGA
>JAKIUH010000389.1 GCA_021647685.1 Bacteroidales bacterium | reverse complement strand
AATGACGTATTTTTGTAAAACCTTTGGGTAAAATATGCAATGAAAATCTTCGGATAAACTCATCTGCCGGCAAGCTCATTGTTGTTTTTTTAGCTTTCTTGCGATAATCTTTCAAACTAAATGTTACTATTTTGTTTTCTTTATCAATATTTGTAAAACTTTAAAAGTAATACCTAAAACCTGTTTTATGAAAAAGACCTTATTAATCTATTTATTATCCTTTTTAACTGCTATTGCAGCAGCACAGGATAAAACAGAAATTCAAAACCTGATATACACAGGACAAGCAATTTTACAGGCAGGAAGGACTTATCATCTGGAAGGCACTATTACCATAGGTAATAACCAATCTTTATATGTGCCTGCAAATACCACTATATTATACAATGGAAGTGCAAGTGTGGCAATAAAAATGTATTCAAATTCGGCTTTATTGGGCGAAGGAAAACTTAAAAGCAACAGAACCTCATGGAACACAAGTTGGCGCTACGGTGTTTTGATTGTTTCTTCGGCTTCCTCTACAACTTCAAATGTAAAAGTTGATTTCGGGACAATCGAAGGTTTTGAGGTAGGTATATACCTAAAAGGGCAAAACCATGGCGTGGCATACAACAGTATTAGGCTGATGCATATATTAAACTCGGTTCAAGGCATAAAATTAGATGCTTTTGGTACTGATGGATATATAAATCAAAATCACATTTACGTGGCGCGTATAGGTTGTTGGAGCAATAGGTTTTCCGACCCACAGTTTCAAAATTCTTATGGTATTTATATCGATAGCCATACTGCTAACTTTCCAAATACAAACCGCTTTTCGGGCAATATTATAGGCATGAAAAATGGAATAAGGCTTTGCGGGGCGTACAACCGCATTGAAGGTATGCGTTTGGCTGTACAAGGCGGATATAAAATTGTAATAGCTAACTATTCGGGCATTACAACTTATAACAACTATACTTCATGGAACTGGTGGTATAGCGAATATGGACACATTAACTGGGGTAACGATGTTTATTTTGACACAAATACACCATATTACGAAGATATTACTAATCCCGGAAATAGTGACTGCCTTGCTAAGAGAAAACGACAAGCTTTACAAGGCTTTGGAGTACGGGGTATTGGCTTATGGGGACAGGAAATACGTATAGCAAATAATATTTACTACGGCGGAAGTTTCATTCATAATGCTAATGATGTCTATGAAAAGAAAAGCAATATATCTAAACAAATAGAAAACCCGCTTGAAAAGATACTTTCCTTACAAACATCTTATAGTGTTTATAATACGCAATTATTTGATAAAGACAGAAATGCCTATATTAAGGACAGCAGCTATCTTGTTTCTTTAAAAGATTTGCAGTGTGAAATGCCTGCGCTTGTGCATAAAATGGACAGCAATTATTATATCAATTACAACGGTATAATACCTGTAATCACAGAAGCTTTAAAAGAACAACAAAACCAAATCAATACATTTACAACAAACATAAACAGACAAGACAGTTTAATAAAAATAGTAAACGATATAATTGAGTTGATAAAAAAAGCCATTGATGCACAAATAGGAGCAAATACCACAGGCGCAAAAATTATTTTGTTCAGCAACAATCCTTGTCCCCATAATAAAGAATTGGAAATGTATTTAAAGCCAAAAGCAAAAATATATAATGCTATGCTAATAATTAGTAACTTGCAAGGTGAAACCATAAAACAATATAATTTTACCGATATGGAAGATTCAATTAAAATTGAGCCCAATACTTTAAAAAATGGCTTGTACCTTGTTAATCTGTTAAGCAATGCAAGCATTATAGAAGCGCAATATTTAATTATAAAATAAAATGTTATGAAAACAATACAAATTATTTTACTATCCGTTTTGATTACTTTTTTTTCCTGCAAAAAACCCGAAAGTTTTGAAAGTAAATGGACTAAATTAAGTTATTATCCCGGCAATGGCGAAAAAAGCGTAAGAGGCATAGCTGTTGCAACAGGTAATGAAATACTCGTTGGTTGGGGATTTAGAAACAATCGCTTATGGTTATATAATACCAAAACGGATACATGGCAAAGTGTACAAAAAATAACAGAAGCTGAAAGAGCTAATGCACAAACATTCAGCTATAATAACTTAGCATTTATTATACCTACTGGAAGTGTTTATAATGTTGATTATTATGATGAAAATGACAAGGTCTTTAAATTTTTAAAATATAGTTCTATAACTAAAACTTTTACTATATTAAATGATGTAACAGCTTTTTCGGGAGGTAAGCCCGGATTTATTATTAATGATAAAGCGTACTTTGCCGGTATAACATATATAGATTTAAATAAAGAATGGGGTGTAGGAGTTACCGAATACGACATAAAAACTGATACATGGAATAAAATTAATGAAAATTCAGAAATAAATCCCGATTGCGAAATATCTTTTGGAATAGGCAATAAAATATATTTGGGCAAACCCTCAGTTGATTTTGTAGGTGAAACAGAACAAGAATTTTGGGAATATAATTTAGAAACAAATACATGGAAACGATTAAACAATTATCCCGGACAGGAAGGCAGGGCATCAACAGGTTTTTCAATAAATGGCAAAGGTTATATTATGGGTGGTTATTTAAACCCCGACCCTCTAACTTACATAAAGGATATATGGGAATATACACCAGAAACAGACAGTTGGGAAAAACTGGGCGAAATCCCGTTTAAATCTGAATCAACACGTGCAGTAGTAATAGACAATGCTGTTTATTTCTTTTTGAGTTCTGTCAGCCCTTACGAAGTATGGAAATTTGAACCTTAAAGCTCAAAAATTATGAAACTAAAATATTTATTAATATTATTATTTTGTAGTTCTCTTTTTGCAGTAGCACAGCCCGATTACACAGAAATACATAATACTTTGAATTCGCAAAAGGCGGTAACATTACAAGCAGGCAGGACATATAATATAAGCAATACAATTATAATAGGTCAAAACCAGTCGTTAAAAATACCTATATATACTACTATTGTTTATTCAGGCAACAGCACTGCCGTAAGGCTAAATTACGGTGGAAGTTTGCTTGGAGACAGAACACTTTTAACAAACCCGATTTCATATCTGACAACAGCCGAAAAAACTGGTGTTCTTGTTGCATTTAATTATAAAATAAAATGTTATGAAAACAATACAAATTATTTTACTATCCATTTTGATTACTTTTTTTTCCTGCAAAAAACCCGAAGGTTTTGAAAGTAAATGGACTAAATTAGGAAATTTTCCCGGTAAGGAAATAAATGGGTGTGTAGCTTTTTCCATAAATAAAAAAATTTACATAGGTTGGGGGGCTTGTAATTACGATTTTTGGCAGTATTTACCAAATAGTGATAGTTGGAGCAAAATTCTTGATTTAAGCAGTTTTGCAGACCGGAAAAATCCACATTATTTTGTTATTGATGATAAAGGTTTTATTTTAGAAGGTAGGCCTCAATGTAATTTACCCAAAAGCAAAGAAATATCGCAACTATTTATGATTTTTGATGCTGAACTATTAAAATGGCAAGCAAAAACAATCACAAATCCTGAAATTTACGAATATGATACTCCTTTATTTACGTGGAATAATAAAGCTGTTGTAATAGAAAATTCTTGTTATATTAAGGGTTTATACAATGCTTTTTGGGAATATAACTATCCCCAAGACCAGTGGATAAAAAGAGACAGCTTCCCAGGTAACCGTAATTGCGAAATATCTTTTGGAATAGGCAATAAAATATTTGGGCAAACCCTCAGTTGATTTTGTAGGTGAAACAGAACAAGAATTTTGGGAATATAATTTAGAAACAAATACATGGAAACGATTAAACAATTATCCCGGACAGGAGGGCAGGGCATCAACAGGTTTTTCAATAAATGGTAAAGGTTATATTATGGGTGGTTATTTAAACCCCGACCCTCTAACTTACATAAAAGATATATGGGAATATACACCTGAAACAGACAGTTGGGAAAAACTGGGCGAAATCCCGTTTAAATCTGAATCAACACGTGCAGTAGTAATAGACAATGCTGTTTATTACTTTTTGAGTTCTGTCAGCCCTTACGAAGTATGGAAATTTG
>JAKIUH010000388.1 GCA_021647685.1 Bacteroidales bacterium | reverse complement strand
AGTTGAAGTTATTTTTGTGTAGAACAAGGCAAAAATTTTTAGCATAACAGTAGTTATGGTCAAAATTTTTAACAAAGTTCTACGCAAAAAGAACGAAACTTGGTATGACTAAAACATGCTTGACATGGCAGCATGAATTAATATTTTTTTTGTTGTACAACACTAAAAACATTTGTAAAAATATAAGTAAAGTTTTTTTCTTTGCTGTTTATTTCTAAAATAATTAAACACTAAAATTAGTGTTGTATTAAGTATTATAATATGGCAAAAGCAGAAAAAGTATCAGACAGGCTAAATAGAATTTCTGTTTCGCAAACTTTGGAAATGGCACAACGAAGCAGAGAGCTGATAGCCAAAGGTGTAGATATAATTGATTTAAGTATCGGACAACCTGATTTTAAAACACCTTCGCATATTAAAGAGGCAGCAAAGCGTGCAATTGATAATGATTATACATTTTATACACCCGTTGCCGGATATAAAGAATTACGCCAAGCAATTGTAAATAAATTCAAAAAAGAAAATAATCTGGATTATGAACTGAATCAGATTGTAGTATCTAACGGTGCAAAACAAGCTATTGCCGATGTAATTTTGAGTATGATTAATGCCGGAGACGAAATATTGGTTCCCGTGCCTTATTGGGTAAGCTATGGCGAAATTATTAATTTGGCACATGGTAAAAATGTATTTTTACCCACAGATGTAGAAGATAATTACAAAGTGAAACCACAACAGATTAGAGAGGCAATTAATGAAAAAACGCGCTTATTTATTTTTAGTTCACCTTCAAATCCGGCAGGCAGTGTTTATTCTAAAGAAGAATTGCGTGCAATTGCCGAAGTGGTTGCAGAAAATGAAAATCTTTATGTGATTTCGGATGAGATTTATGAACATATTAATTTTACCGGCAAACACGAAAGTATTGCGCAATTTGATTTTATCAAAGACAGGGTAATTGTTATTAACGGGGTATCAAAAGGCTATGCAATGACCGGTTGGCGAATTGGTTATATGGCTGCTCCTAAATGGATTGCCGATAATTGTATTAAACTGCAAGGGCAATATACATCAGGAGCTTCTTCAATTTCGCAAATGGCAGCACTTGAAGCAATCTCCTCCGAAGATAATATTTACACATTGGGAATGAACGCGGCTTTTCGTCGCCGTAGAGATTTAATTATTGAATTGATTTCAAACATCAAAGGATTTAAAACCAATATTCCGCAAGGAGCATTTTATGTTTTTCCGAATATTTCTGAGTTTTTCGGGAAATCAGATGGTTATATTATGATAAAAAATGCTTCGGACTTAGCTTTATATTTACTGAACGAAGCACATGTAGCAGTAGTCCCTGGCGATGCATTTGGCGATCCTGAGTGTATTCGTTTTTCTTATGCTATTTCAAGAGAAAGGATCAGGGTGGCTTTTGAACGTATCAAAGAGGCATTGGAACGATTGCATGATTAAAATATATAAATCTCAGACAGAATTTTAAAGCCTGTCTGAGTATGTGCACCCTTATTAAATGTATAGAGAAAATTTCTTTAAGCTTAAATCCGTAAAAATGGGCTTAGCCCAATTCCCACAGGGCAGTTGTTCAGAAATTAATTTGATATTTACGGACTTAAGGTTTCACTTAAAAATAGATTTTTTTTGTTTATTTAGAATGATTATATTTAAGCGCTAAACTTAAACTGATAATATTGGGAAGCTTTCTTATTATTCTTGTAGCCTATTTAATTATTGTTTCTGCATCAGGAACATTAGCGCGTTTTTTTTTAAAATTTAAACTTCCGTTAATTACCGGCTTTTTAATAGTTGGTATTATCTCAGGACCTTATATTACGGGTTTATTGGATAAAGATGCAGTTAATAGTCTTTCTTTTATAAAGGATATTTCTTTAGCATTTATTGCTTTTGCAGCGGGTGCTGAGTTGCACCTGAAAGAATTTCACGGCAGGTTTAAAACCATTAGTTGGATAACTTTTGGGCAGTTAGTTATCGCTTTTATTATAAGTACATTTATATTGTACTATTTAGCTGAATATATTCCATTTATGAATGGAATGGAAATGAGTGGTGAGCTTGCTGTTTCCATGCTTGTAGCAACGATATTTATTGCCAGCTCGCCTGCTTCTGCTATTGCCGTTATCAATGAACTCAGGGCAAAAGGTAAATATACACAAATGGCAATAGTTGTAACTGTTGTTAAAGATGTTCTTGTCATTATTTTATTTACCATCTGTTTTGCTGTTGCCGCTACTTTGATTAATGGAGATAATTTTAAAATTAATACTTTTTTTGAATTAATTATTGGTCTTACTGTTTCTGTAAGCTTAGGGTTTTTAATAGGTAAATTATTAAATTTTATATTATCCTTTTTTATAAATGCTAAATTTAAAATTGTATTTGTTATTTTAATTGGCTGGTTTGTTTTTGCTATATCACATTTTATTAGTGAATATAGTGAGATACATTGGGGATTTAAATTTTATTTAGAGCCTTTACTTATCAATATAGTGGCTAGTTTTTATGTAGTAAATTATACTAAGAGCAGGACAGAGTTTCTTATGTTGCTTGAGAAAAACGGCATGAATATCTATGTTTTGTTCTTTACACTTGCAGGAGCATCTGTGGCTTTAGACGTTTTGCAAAACTACTGGTTAATCGCTTTGGTTTTGTTTATTGTTCGCCTTTTTACTATTGGCTTAGGGTCTTCAATAGGGGCTTTGTCTGCAGGGGAATCCGGACTTTTTATAAAAACAGCATGGATGCCTTATGTTACTCAAGCAGGAGTTGCTTTAGGTTTAGTTACCATTGTGGCAGGTGCATATCCACTATGGGGTGCTGAATTTGAAACTATTTTAATTGCAGTTATTGTTTTGAATGAACTTTTTGGCCCGACAATTTTTAAATGGTCCATTAATAAAATGGGTGAAAGCCATGTAAAGGCAGAAATCCCTGAGTTTGATGGAATTCGAGATGCATTGATTTTTGGTTTGGAAAGTCAGTCACTTGCTTTAGCAAAAACCTTACAAAAGCACGGTTGGCTGGTTACTATTGCCACTTTGCGAGATGAAATTAACCCGAACGATTATCCCGATTATCATATTGAAAAAATACGTAACTATTCGCTTGAAACTTTTGAAAAATTAAAAGCTTCAAGGATGGAAGCGATTATTGCCATGCAAACAGATGTAGAAAATCGTGGAATTTGTGAAATTGTTTATGAACATTTTGGTACCCGTGCATTAATTGTTCGACTTAATGAACAAAGCAATGTTGAAGAATTTAGAAATATGGGTGCTCTAATCGTTGAGCCTTCTACCTCAATTGTTAATTTATTATTTCATTTTGCACAATCGCCGGTGGCTACTTCAATTTTACTTGGTCTCGAAGAACACAAAGAAACCATTGATATTGAAGTGGTTAATCCTGATATTAAGGGTCTTGCCTTACGTGATTTACGTTTACCCGGCGACATACTTATCCTTTCGGTAAAACGTGGAGGAAATACTGTAATTTCTCATGGTTATACCCGTTTACGCATTGGTGATGTGGTAACGGTTGTCGGCTCGCAAGAAAGTATTGAAAAAGTAAAATTAAAATTTGAATAATCCCTGAAAAGGATATTGAAAGATTTAATTCAATCCGGTTTCATCATTTTCATCAATTTGTGCTGAAATCATATCAAAATTTGGAGAAACGACTTTTCCCATAATCAATATACTTTTATTTACATTGTCTCTGACTATATAAATAAAAGGTTTGTTGGCATTAAAACGAATAAACTCGGTTCCAATATTATCTTGTTCCTTGGGGTTGATATACAATTCAGTTAATTTGTTGTTTTTATTTTCTTCAATTTCAATCACTGTATGCTGAATAACTTCTGAAATATGCACTTTCTGTGATGATATTCTACTAAAATCAGCATCTTGAGTAAAAGCCAGTTCACAATCCATATCCGAAATTGCATAAGAAACATCTTGGCGAAATTCACTCCTGAATTTTGGTAAACTCACACTTACCAGTTTTGTATAGAGTTCACTTGTCCAAAAGTCAAAATTTAGAGGAGTTAAAACATTTTCAATACTGTCAATATAATTTATGCGCTTAAGAAGAATTACAAT
>JAKIUH010000010.1 GCA_021647685.1 Bacteroidales bacterium | reverse complement strand
AGTTACTGTTTTTATATAATCGGCAGCATCTGTTAGTGTGCAAGCAGATGCATCTAATGTCCAGGTTGATATACCACTCATATCACTGCCGCCCCCCCAGTATCCCTTATCAGGGGTTGAAAAACTTTCACGCCAAATTTCATCAGCCAGTAAAATATTTGAATATAATAAACAGATTAAGAGGATAATACTTGCTTTGTAAAAGTAACTCATGGCGAATATTATTGTTAATTAGGAATGGATAAAAGTATAAATATTTGATGATAATATAAAATGCTGATAAAAGCTTAAATAGAGTTTGTCTCTAAAGTCTGATTTCTGCGTTGTTGCTCAAAATGCAAATTCTTAAATACTAGTATACTGCGGTTTGCATTTTTCACACGCCTTGAACTGAACGTTATAGATCAAGCGCTTGACTTTATGGAAAGCATGGTAGTATCCCTTTTTGTGTGTATTTTTTAGTTTCTGTCATGCTCATCTGTGCTTTTCAGCAAGCCCTAACTAATTGCTGTTAAATAAATGGGGATAAATACTATCGTTTTGTTTATAGATTTTCTAAAAATTGAATAACTGCTGGAGAAACATCTTCTTCTTTAGCATATTGCAGAATACTTTTTCCTTTAATTTTTTTATGGTAATCAGCGCCGTGCTTAATTAAAAGTTGTAATAACGGAATACTTTCTTCTCTAACTGCTAATGAAAGTGGTGTTACTTCATATTTTCCTACGGCATTTACATTAGCACCTAAATTTATATATGCCATAGTAACTATGTATTTATCCATTTTAACAGCATGCATTAATGGTGTTTGCCCAAAATATCCTTTATATTCTATATCTGCGCCGTACTCAAGTAGTAGCTTACCTATTCCTTCCGGATTTTTTGTAAATATTAATTCATTTATTGCAGTTTTCCCTGTCCAATCTTTTTGCATAGGGTCTGCACCATTTTCCAATAAAAACTTAATAATTTCCAAGTTTTCTTCTTTAACAGCTATGGTTAAAGGTGTTCTTTTAAAATTATTAACGCAAGGCTTATTAATATACTTAGGTTGTTTAGCATATAATTTTTTTAAAGCATACAAATTACCGTATTTTATTGCACTGTAAAACAGCGGGCATTTGTCAAACGAGCCTCCTTTAATATTCTCCGGCATTCCATTTGACAATAAAAAATCAAACAAATCATTATCTGAAAGTAATCTTTTATGGCTAATTTGAACATATTTAAAATCTGGATTAAGAGAAATTAATTTTTTTAAAGCATCACGGTCATCTAAAAAATTATTCCAATTTACCCTACTTACATCTGCTCCTTTGTTTACTAAATATTCTATGTCGTTGATGTTTTTAAAAAAGAATAAATTAATTCTTTCCGGTTTATCGCCTTTAGACAATAAATAAGTTATCATTTTTTTATCCTGCTTACGGCAAGCTATTGTTATTGGGTATCCTTTATCTTTAATAAACAGATTAATATCAGCCCCTAACTTTATCAATGCCGCAACAATCAAGGTATCGCCTGTTTTTATTGCCGCATGAAAGGGCGTATTTACATTGGTTACTTTCCTATATTTATTTTTATAAAATACCTGTAAAATAGGAATATAGCTACCCAATTTTCTTACAGAGCCTGTAAAATGCAAGATACCATTGGGGTCAGCACCTTCATTAATCAATTTTTTTGATTGTTCAATTACGGAAAACCGTTTTGCATAACTACTTTCAAGCATGAGTTGATACAATTCATAAGTCAAGCTGTCTTTGATACTAAGCTCCTTCGTAGGAGTAGGACTTTGTGCATAAAATAGGATAGGGGAAATACCCAAAAAGAAAAATAGTGTAAAAAATTTCATTAAAGTTGTTTTTTATTTCAAATATCTTTTTACAAACTTACCTAAAAATCGAGTATTTATTTCTCCCTTATTTAAAATAAGCTTTCCATTTATAATAACCTGTTCAGGAGCTCCTTTAGTATAAATCCCTTCATAAATATTATTATCGCAGTTTTGGTGATGGTTTTTTACCGATATTGTTTTTTCTTTTTCGGTATTCCATAGTACAATATCGGCATCAGCACCTTCCTTAATTATTCCCTTTTGGGGATATAAACCAAAGATTTTAGCAGGCTGTGTTGTAATTATATCTACAAACTTATTGATACTTATTTTGTTTTGTAATACACCGTAGGTGTATAATAACTCTAAACGATGCTCAATTCCGCCTGCACCATTGGGTATGTACCTGAAATCATTAATACCTTTACGTTTCATCTCCACAGAAAAGGGGCAATGATCGGTGCCCATTGTTAAAATAGTTTCATCTGCAATTGCCTCCCAAAGTGCGTCATTATCTTCCTTTTTGCGCAGTGGCGGACTTAAAACAAAGGGTGCTGCATGGTCAAAACCGGTTGTGTACCGGCTGTCGTCTAATAATAAATAATGCGGACAAGTTTCGGCAAATACTTTCTGTCCTTTTTTTTGTGCTTCTCGAATATATTTTAATGATTTTTTTGCCGATACATGAACAATATATAAAGGACATCCGGTTTCTTCGGCAAACTGTAATACTTTTTTTACCGCAAGAGCTTCTGTGTAATCCGGTCGTGAAAGAGGGTGATATTTTGCTGTGGTTTTTCCTGTTTTTGAAAAATTATTGCGTAAATTTTCTATTTCATCACCCAATTCTGCATGAACAGTAAGTAATGCACCTGTTTTTGCAACAGTTTGCATTACTTTATACAAATCGTCATCATCTAAGCCAATACTTTGTTTGTATGCCATATACACTTTAAACGATGTGCATCCTTGTTTAATAATTTCAACTATTTCTTGCGGTAAAGTGTCTCGCCATTCAACAGGGCTAACATGAAAACTGTAATTTACCAAAGATTTTTCGGCTTCTTTTTTTCTTTTTTTTAAAGCGGTACTTAATCGTTCACCTTTTTGCGGGGTAACAAAATCGATAATTGTTGTAGTTCCGCCATATAAGGCAGCTATGCTGCCGGTATAGAAATCATCGGCAGAATAGCCTGAAAAAACCGGCAAATGCATGTGTACGTGGGGGTCTATGGCTCCCGGAAAAATTATTTTGTTTTTTGCATCAATCAGCTTGTCTTTTGCACCTGCTTGTATATTGTTTGTAATTTTTATAATTTTTCCGTTTTCAATAATAATATCGGAATTAAATGTGTTGTCTGCATTTACAATTGTTCCGTTTTTTATAATAATAGGCATAATTAAAAGTTTATTCCGCACCTATTGTGCTTTTTTTAGTTTGTTTTCGATTTAAATTTACAAAAAAAATATTTTTAAATTATATTTTGATAAATTATTGAATATTAGATTCTGAGCTGTTGTTGCCATACCCTGATAAGATACTTATAATATAAGCATATATCTTAAAACATGTTGTATAACATGTGGGGGGGGGTAAATATTTGTTTTTATAATTAAATTTGTTGGGTAATTACATTATTGATTATTCAAAACCGGTTTTTAATTTGTTTAACAGATGCTATTGATTGGTTTATGATATAATTTGTTAATTAAAAAATTGTAAAAAATACAGTTCGAACAAAACAAAGTTGGTATATTTATTACCAAAATGTCATTCACTCTAAGAACATAAACAGAGCGTATAAAACAACTTTTTATATTTACAGATAATCTTAAATTCGCCAACAGCATATTTAAAATTTTAATTATGAAAAATTATGTTAACTTATTAATTTTTATTTTATTTTTATCTTTTTCAATGACAACTTATGCAAGCGAAAAACCTATAGATAAACATAAAACAGAAATTACAAATACCAATAAAACCGAAGCTGTAAATGTTGTACCCGTTTTATTACCAACTAAAAAAATAGAGTTAGTTTCAACTACAAATGTAGAAGAAAAACCGGTAGAAATTCAAGTGTACGGAATTTTATGCAGAATGGAAGTAAGGGGAGTAACAAAGGATGGAATGAAATACCATATTAAAGGCAGTTGTAAAAAAGTTCTGAAAGCCCTTGAACAAATAAAATAATATGAATGTTAAACATATAGCAGCAAATTTGAATTTGCTGCTATATATCATCGGAACAAAAGTCTGGTTTAAGCCTGGTTGCTTAAAATACAAATCCTCAAATACAGCAGTATTTTGAGGTATGTATTTTTTGTACACTTTGCATTTGAACTTTACGATTTTAACTCCTGATTTTATTTATAAATCCAATTATAAAGATTATGAAAAGAATTATTTTTTTACTAATATTATTTTTAAGTATTAGCTTTTATACAATTTCACAAGAAATATATGGTATAGCTGAATATAGAATTAAATTAGCTAATGACTGGTTCTTTTTTGATGGTACTCTTAAATTTAACAGTCAAAAATCTTTTTTTGTGTCTAAACAACGTAATCTTTCCCGATGGAAAATTACAAATGATGATATAAATTCAGGTACTACTGAATATAATGTAGAAGTTGTTTATACCGATACTATCGGGCATATTGTTTTCAGAGAATTAGATAAACCCTACTTAACAGTACGTGATTTTTGCAAAGAAAATCAAGTAGGAGTATATAATGATACCATTAATTTTAATTGGAAAATAAAACAAAAAACAAAAAACCTTCAAGGATTAGAATGCAGGTTAGCTACTTGCCATTTTAGAGGAAGAGACTACAAGGCTTGGTTTACCCTTTCAATTCCTCTGCCATACGGTCCGTGGAAGTTTGGAGGGCTTCCCGGCTTAATAGTTGAAATTCAAGACAATAAAAGCGATGTTATTATACAACTTAAATCCATTGATTTAAATACCAAATCGAATATTGAACCGAAATTAAGCGGCAATAAGACTACTTTTAAAGAAATGTATTCATGTAAAGACAAGGAATGGGAAAAGGAGGTTAAGAAGACTATAGCCCTTTTTGCAAAACTTCGAGCAGAAAATCCTGATTTGGAAATAGAAACAGAAACCCCCGAGCGACGACCTGCTACTGAGTTAGTAGATTTTAACCAATGAAAAAGCATGAAATATGTATTTGTAATAATATTTTTTTTAGGAATTTGTAATAATGCAGTTTCGCAAGAAATAGATTTAAAAACATATTCAGTGAAAGGAAGTATTAAGGATTCGCTTAATCAACCTGTGAGTTATGCTCAAATTTTAGTGCAATCAGAGCAAGGCAGCATTATTAATTATACATTGTCAGATAGCTTAGGAAATTACAAAATCTCTTATTCCAGTAATGAAGATAGTGTAATTTTAATGGTTTCAAGAATAGGATTTTCGTCACAATTAATTATTATTTCAACAAATATTAAACAATACAATTTTAGTTTAAAAACTGCATCTGAAAGTTTTTTAAAAGAAATAATAGTAACCGACAGAAATCCTATTGAAGCTCGACAAGATACAATTAATTATTTAGCCAGTGCTTTTACTGATGGAACTGAAATAAACGCCGAAGATGTTTTGGAAAAACTTCCAGGTATCAGCGTAAACAAAAGTACCGGAAAAATTAGTTATCAAGGAAAAGAAATAAAAAAAATATTGCTTGATGGCGATGACCTAACTGATAATAATTACAAAATATTAAGTAAAAATCTTTCTGCCGATTGGTTAAACGAAGTAGAAGTGTTAAAGCATTTTACAGAAAGTCGTTTACTTCATGGTATTGAACAATCGGAAGATATTGCAATTAATTTAAAATTGAAAGAAAGGGCAAAAGCTCCATTATTTGGTACAATTATGTTGGGGGGTGGAATAAAATCAAAATATACTTTTAAATCTGAATTATTATCATACTCAAACAAGATAAAACTTTTTACAGTAGGTGTTGCAAATAATACGGGTTTTGATTTAGAAACTTATGATTTAAATACTTATTCAAACAGTCAAATTAAATATACCAGTTTTTTGTTTCCTGAAAAAATATTAAACAACGAGCTTTTTGCACCGGATTTTTTCAAAACGGAAAACTTTACTTTTCATGAAGGACAATTTATTTCAAACTCTATGGTAATAAAACCATCAAGTAAAATAAATATTCGTTCAACGACTACTATTTACAATAATCGTTTAAATTATATTTTTAGCGATTCTTTATCTTATTTTCTCCCTGTGGGTTTAAATTTTGCGGTAAATCAAAAACAAATTCAAATTCAAAAACCCCAAGAATTATTTCAAGACATAAAATATAATTATCAACTTTCCGAAAAAGAAGATTTACAGTTAAGGCTTCAATTTAAAATTGCAGAACATCGCTTATCATCGTTAAACAGAACAGATATAATAAACAATCAAGAAAACGATAATAATGAACAACAGGAGATTTACAGTACGCTATCTTATACCAATAGATTAAGCTCAAATTGGGTTTTAACCAGCGATTTACTATTAGGGTTTAATAAATTAAAAGAAAATTTATTGCTTAGTGGAAACCTTTTAACCGCAGGAAATATTAGGCAAAATACAGAACAAACCTATAATAATCTTGGTGGAATTGTAAAGTTTTATGGTAGAATAAATACAACCATTTACACCAATTTACTGTTGGGTTGGACAAAAACATTTTCTGAATTTAATGTGGAAAGTTCTTTTTTTAATAATTATAATACTAATCATGTTTTTGCTGAAATAAATATTAAAAAAACCTTTAAAAATGTAAAACTTTATGCAGGTAATCGTTTTAGCTACGCATATATAAATTATAATAGAAAAAAAAGCAATAAGTTTTTGTTTGAACCGGTAATTACAGCTTCATATAAGCATAAATTGTTAAATTTCTTAGATACTGAATTTAAAGGAGTTTATAATATCGAATATAATTTTTTAACGCCTTCCTCTTTGTTTAACGAAAAATTAATCAATTCTTTTCGTTCTACAATTAGTTATTCAGCATATCCAAATATTCCTGTAAGAAATGATATGCTTGGTTTTTCCTTAAAGGCAAGTGATAACGAAAAAAGTTATATTAGTGCAAATATTCAATTAGGATATTTAAAAACAAGCAATGCATTTGCAACACAAATATCTTATTATGAAGATATTATAAATAACTTATATATTCAGAACAGCCAAACAAACACTTTCTTTATCGACTATTCGGTTGATAAATATTTTCAAAAAATAAATACATCAATAAAACTCTCTTACGAAGCAGAAGTAAATTCTTCTTATCAAATTATTGAAAATGAGTTTGGTGAAAATTTATTGCATCAACAAAGTCTTAATTTTATTGCAGGAACAGCTTTAACGAGAAAAATAAATATCAGTGCTGCTTATAGACTGTTTCAAAATCAAAGTACTTGGTTAAATAATCAATCAAGTTTTAATTATGATAATTATGTATTAAAAATTATTTATAAATACTCGTATCGTTTAAAATTTATCATTGATTGTCAGGCAGTTAATTTTGGTAGCAAATTTGGTGGATTTATTCCTGTTTTAGCTATTAATACAAAGTATAATACAAAAAATAAAAAATGGAATTTTGAATTAAAACTTAATAACATAATGAATATAAAATCTGTAATAATAAACTACTTAGAACCTTCATTTTTTTCTATGTCGAATTATCCATTACAACCACGTTTTATATTATTATCAGCAAAATATAAATTACACTGAAAGTAGTATGTGCATTAACTTCCCCTTTATTTAAAAAAATAGGAGCTTGTTTACACATTTTTTAGGTACCATATCCTTTTTCTAACTTTCTATTCAAAAAACCTTACATTTCAAAAAAAATAAACATAAGACATCAATTAATAATACATTTAGCATTGTTTAGCAAGCTGCGAAATAAACTCTTTTACACAAAGATATGATTCTATCTATCAACTTAATTCATTTTAAAAAAACCATTTTATTCTTCAAAATCTTAATTGTATATTTATTGCAAACCAATTGGCTGTATTATTTATTAAAACAACAGATTTTAGTAAATATCTAAATAAGAGAGATAAAACATATCTCCCAAACCGTTTTAGTTTATACACGATACGGAATAATTATTTGTAAAGACAATACTGTATTATTAAAACAATGGAAAAAGGAGTTTTAATTACCGGTGCTTCGGACCGAATAGGGAAAAGTTTGGCTATATTTTTTGCTAAAAAACATTATAAGGTTGCCATTCACTATGCTAAATCATTAGAAAAAGCTCAAATAACACAAAATGAACTAATTAAAATACACGGTGTACAATGTGAGTTATTTCAGGCTGATTTTGATAATGAAAATGAAGTACACGAATTAATTGACCGTGTGAATGCAAAATTTAGTATTAACTGCTTGATAAATAATGCATCGGATTTTTATGAAAATAGTTTTAGTGATGCAGGAACTGCACATTTAAGACATTTTTTTGATGTAAATTTTAAAGCACCTTATATTTTAAGTAAAAAATTTTCTCAATTAGCAGGTAATGATGCTTTAATTATTAATATATTGGATACAAATATTCGAAAAAACAAGACCAAATATTTTGACTATTTACTTTCAAAAAAGTTTTTAGAAGTATTTACGGTGCAACTTGCTGTTGAACTCGCTCCGGAAATAAGAGTAAACGGTATTGCGCCGGGTATAATTCTTCCGCCACCCGGTAAAGATAAGGAGTATATCCGGCGTATTGCACAAAATATTCCTGCAAAACAAGCGGGAAATATAGAAAATATAATCATGGCAGTTGATTATTTAATAAATAACCAATTTGTAACGGGCGAAATTTTGTTTGTAGATGGTGGAGAACATTTATAAATTTTTAATGTATTTTTGTGTTACAATTTAAAATTTTATTTGATGAATAATAAATTAATGCAGATTGAAATTAAAAATTTAAGATTAAGAACAATTATAGGTGCCAATGATTGGGAAAGAAAAGTGTTACAAGATATTGTGATTACCATTAAATTTAAATTTGACTCCTCAAAAGCTGAATTATCCGATAAATTAGAAGATACTTTCAATTATAAAGTTTTAACCAAAAGAATCGTTAAGGAAGTGGAAGCATCAAAATTCAATTTGCTCGAGAGCCTTGCCGGAATGGTGTATTCAATTGTAAAAGAGCATGATGAACTACATGATGTGTATGTACATGTTGAAAAACCACATGCTTTACGCTTTTGCGATAATGTAATAGCTTCTAAATCGGATAATTATGAATAATGCCATTGTTGCAGTGGGCTCAAACATCAATGCAGAAAATAATGTTTTATTGGCAGAAAAATATATCCAAGATTTTGGCATTTTGTTAAAAAAATCAGCGTTCTATTATACCAAACCTGTACTTTACCGGGAACAAGATGACTTTTATAATGGTGTATTTCATATTCAAACAGTCTATGATAAAAAATTATTAAAACAGAAATTAAAGGAGATTGAAAAAAAATTGGGCAGAGTTCGAACTGCTAACAAGAATGGTCCTCGAACCATTGATTTGGATATTGTGGTTTTTAATCATCAAATTATGGATAAAGATGTTTTTGTGCGTGATTTTATTAAATACCCAATAATTGAAATATTGCCTGAATTTGAACCAATCATAAACTCAGTAAATTACCGAAATAATTTTGAAAGTTTAAAAATATTGATTGATGCGATAATTGAAACATTGGAGTCCAATCCGGTAGCCCTTATGGGTATAGGCAAGTGGTTCTTTAATGAATCCGTTAAAAATGAGATAATCAATATATTAATACTAAGCTGTAATATTTATACAGAGGAGTATAAGGCTACTATTATACAACAAATAAAGGAAAAAAAACTTGATAAAAATTTAACCAATAAGGTGCATATTGAGTTTTTAAGTTTGGATAATTTCCATCAGCATATTTATTTAGCGGAAGAAAAGCTGTTGTTGTATGGTGAATTTGTAAGTTAGCGGTTTTTAGATGTTTATAAGTGTGTTTGCGTGTTTTAAAATTTGAATCCCATAACCAAAATATCATCAATTTGTTTTTTGTCACCTTTCCAACCTTCAAATTCTTTTTCGATTAAATAACGTTGTTCGTTCATTGGTTTTTGATGAATTCCCAATAAAAATTCTTTAAATTTCTTTTTGTAATATTTTCGTCCTTCGGGTCCTCCAATTTGGTCAGCAAAGCCGTCAGAAAAAATATAGAAAATATCTCCTTTTTGATAGGGTATCTTATGGGGTTCAAACTTTTTAGCTTTTCTTAATACCCCGCCTATACCAAAATTAACTCCTTTAATTTCATGTAATTCATTATCCCGAATGTAAAATAAAGGGTTTCCTGCTCCCGAAAATGCAACGGTTTCTTTTTCTTCATCAATGGTCAGTACAGCAATGTCCATTCCATCTTTCATTGAACCGTCTTCGTTTTGTTTTAACGTTTCTACTACCAATTGATCCAGCTTGTATAAAATTTGCTCCGGGTCAATTACCTCTTGAATATTTACAATAAGATGCAAAAAATTATGTCCGAGCAAAGTCATAAAAGCACCGGGAACACCATGTCCCGTACAATCAGCTGCAATTACAATTTTAATTTTATTGGATTCGTCAAAATCCCAAGAAGTATCTACATCACTATACCAATAAAAATCCCCGCTTACAATATCTTTAGGTTGAAAAAAGATAAAATATTCGTCAAAATTTTGTTCAAATACTTTTTTGTCCGGTAAAATAGCTTGCTGCAAGCGCTTGGCATAATTGATACTATCGGTTAGTGCCTTGTTTTTCTTTGTTAATTCAACCGACTGTCCTTCAAGTATCTGATTAATCTTAACAATTTCATCATTGGCTACTTTCAAACTTTCCGACTGTACCTCTAATTCTTCTTTTGCTTGCTCTATTTGTAAGGTTCTGTCTTTAACAATTTGTTCCAGATTTTCATTAAAATAGTTTAATTCATCTGATAATTGTAAGGAATACTGATAAGCTTTTGATAATCGTAAAGAAATCAAATAGGACTGGATTATAATAAAAATTATCAAACCTACTGTTAGGGCATCAAAAGTATGTATAAGCAAACTATTGTTTAAACCATCATTTATTAAGGTAAGTAACAACACAAAAGTTCCTAATAAAGCATGTTTTGCTGCTTCTTTTTGAGATAATATTGCTTTACTGAGTATCAGTAAAATATACAAAAGAATAAGCCCTGCTGTAAAATAGAAAAAGGCGCGGGTGTAAGTGAAAATAATAGGTTGGGTTATTAATATAAAAGCTGTCATTAGCAGTGTAAACAGAAGGACAACATGATTAATTTTCTTATTACTTTCATCAATGTATAATGAACTGATATATCTTAAAAATAAGTACAGGCTTAAATAATCACTGATGTAATCAAATTTAAGTGTTAAATTCCAACTTAAATCTGGAAAAATTAAACTGGATAGATTGTAATGTTCAGAAAAAATTATATTTAATGCAATACTGAAAATGAATAAAGAAAAATATAAAGAGGATTTTACATCTTTACGTAAATAAAATAAGATAAAGTGATTAATGGCAACAATTAAAAGTAAACCTAATAAGAAAAGGCTGATGCCAAAAACTTTTCTTTCTTGCCGGCTCATTAGTTTTTCTGTACCAAACAATATACTGCTCTGTATGCCTCCTTTTCGTTGATTAAAATTACTAACTTGCAAAACCAAGTCCAGTTTGTTGGTATCTACCACGAAATACCGGCTTTCGTATTCTCTCGAAGGAACTACACTATCCTTATCATAAGAAACTTTGCCGGCTTCTGCAATTAATTTGCCGTTTACCCAAAATTTGTAGCTTACATAAGCCTTCGATATTTTTACTCCAAAAACAGAATCTTTTGACTGATTATAAATCTGTAAACGGTAGGTCGCAAAACCTTGAGCGCTTATTGTTGTATCTTTTTTTGACAAATCGTTCCAAATTGCCGGAAGCATAACATACTCTGGTTTGATACGGTGTTCTTTAAAATCTTGCGGAGCGATAAGTTTGTTCCAATAAAATTCCCATTCTCCGTCAAGCGGAATTACTTTTTCTTGTAATTGATACGAACTGAGGTTGAGTACTCCTTTTTCTGCATAAGGTCGGTCTGTATCAGTATTGCAGGAGAGAATAAACATACTGATAAGAAGAACAAAACTTGGTATTTTAACCATACGCATCATAGAGTAATCAAAGTTAGCAGATAATTTATAAAATCAAAAAAAATACCCGCTTAATTTATAAAATTAAACGGGTATTTTAAAATTTATGAGGATATATTGGCTATAATCCTACTGATAAAAAATTAATTGTTCAATGCCTCTGCACCACCTACTATTTCTAAAATTTCATTGGTAATGGCAGCTTGACGTGCCTTATTGTAGGTTAATTTTAGCTCTTTTAATAATTCGGTAGCATTATCCGTTGCTTTGTGCATTGCAGTCATTCGCGCACCGTGCTCGGCAGCATACGAATCTAAAACTGCCTTATAAAGTTGAATTTTTAATGCATAAGGAATTAACTGTTCTACAATTTGATCTTTTGCAGGTTCATAAATATAATCCCCTTCAAAACTTTCTTCATTTTCCGACAATTTAATCGGTAAAAATTGTTCTGCCTGAGGTATTTGAACCGCAGCATTTTTAAATTTATTATATACAATATGTACCCTATCGTATTCTTTGGCTGCAAATTGTTTCATTACTTTTTCTGCAAGCCCTGAAACGGTTTTAAAGTTCAAATCATTGTAAATGTCCGAATGGCTCTCTTTTACATTTACATGTTTCGCTTTAAATGTTTCATTAATTGTTTTTCCAAGCGTATAAATATCAATTTTACCCTGTTCAAACAATTTTTGATACTCATTTTTGATTAATTCTTCTGCTTTTTTTACCGAATTTGCATTAAAAGCACCGCAAAGCCCTTTATTTGATGCGATAACAATAATTAAAACTTTTTCTGCATTTCGTTCTTGGGTATAAGCATTATCTTCAAAATTTTCTGCCGATGACATCACATGATCCAATATTTCGTGCAACTTGTCCGCATAAGGGCGCATTTGCGTAATTGCATCTTGTGCTTTGCGCAATTTTGCAGCTGCCACCATTTTCATGGCAGAAGTAATTTTACGGGTTGAATTTACCGAAGTAATCCGAGTACGTATTTCTTTAAGGTTAGCCATTTTTTATAATTATCTTATAGCTTTTATTGTTCGCTTAACAGCTTATTTACTAAATCAATATATTCTTGTGCAGCATCCTCTTTGCTTTTGCCCTTTAAACTTTCCCATGAATCGTATTTGGCTTGTCCTTTAAAATCAAAGCCGCCGGGTCGTTCACCGTTTACATCACCTTCGGTTGCTTGTTTATACAAACTGTATAATTTTAAAAGCACATCATTTGATGGCTTTGACTTTAGTGTTTTTGAATTTTTTACAGCTTGTTCAAATGCTTCTGAAATCATATTGCTTTAATATTTTAAGTTTGGCAAAGATTAATTCTTTGCCAAAGACTATATTTTTTATTGTTTAAAAGATTTTGCAAGTTCTTTGGCCACTTCTTCCATTGTGTTAATGGCTTCGTCGGTTAATTTACCTGCTGCCAAAGTATCCATAACATCTTTATGTTTTGCATCAAGCATATCAAGATATTGGGTTTCAAAATCTTTAACTTTTTCAATAGGAACTTCTGATAATAAACCTTTTGTTCCGCAGAAAATAATAGCAATTTGCTGTTCAACAGTATAGGGTGAGTGTAAACCTTGTTTTAAGATTTCAACATTTCGTGCTCCCTTATCCAACACAGCTTTTGTAGCTGCATCTAAATCAGAGCCAAATTTAGCAAAAGCCTCTAATTCGCGATATTGAGCTTGGTCTAATTTTAAAGTACCGGCTACTTTTTTCATGGCTTTGATTTGCGCATTACCTCCTACACGCGATACCGAAATACCTACATTAATAGCCGGACGAATACCCGAGTTAAATAAATCAGACTCAAGGAAAATTTGTCCATCGGTAATTGAAATTACATTAGTAGGAATATATGCCGAAACATCGCCTGCTTGTGTTTCAATAATCGGAAGTGCCGTTAAAGAGCCTCCTCCTTTTACCATATGCTTTATTGATTCAGGAATATCGTTCATTTTTTGAGCAATTTCATCAGAATTAATGATTTTAGCTGCTCTTTCCAATAAACGAGAGTGTAAGTAAAATACATCACCAGGGTAGGCTTCACGTCCCGGTGGACGACGTAATAATAAAGAAACCTCACGATAGGAAACGGCTTGTTTTGATAAATCATCATAGATAATTAATGCCGGACGACCTGTATCACGGAAAAATTCACCGATAGCGGCACCGGCAAAAGGCGCATAATATTGTAATGCAGCGGCATCTGATGCATTGGCAGCAACAATTACTGTATAATCCATTGCTCCAAACTCTTCCAATGTTTTGGCAATTTGTGCAACTGTTGAGCCTTTTTGTCCAATGGCAACATAGATACAATAAACCGGCTCTCCTTTATCGTAAAATTCTTTTTGATTAATAATGGTATCAATAGCAATTGCTGTTTTTCCGGTTTGTCGGTCTCCGATAATTAGCTCACGCTGGCCTCTACCAATTGGTATCATTGCGTCTATGGCTTTAATACCGGTTTGTAGTGGTTCGTTAACAGGTTGGCGAAAAATTACACCCGGAGCTTTACGCTCAAGAGGCATGGTATAACGTTCTCCTGTAATTGGTCCTTTACCGTCAATAGGTTCTCCGATAGTATTAATCACTCGCCCTAAAAGACCTTCACCAACATCAATAGAAGCAATTTTTTTGGTTCTTTTTACGGTTCCGCCTTCTTTAATACCTTCGGTATGTCCTAAAATTACGGCTCCTACATTGTCTTCTTCCAAGTTTAAAACGATGCCTTCCACACCATTTTCAAACTCTATCATTTCGTTGGCTTGAACTTTTGAAAGCCCATAAATACGAGCAATACCATCACCTACTTGCAAAACTGTACCTACTTCTTCGAGTTCTACTTCTGTGGTAATGCCTTCCAATTGCTTTTTCAATACTTCGGATACTTCTCCGGGTCTGATTCCTGCCATTGTTTATTATTTTGTCAATTAAATTACTTTACAATTTCTCTTTTAATATGTTCTAACTGTTTTGCTACGCTGGCATCGTATTGTAAATCATCAATACGAATAATAAAACCACCGACTAAGTTTTCATCTGTGGTTTCAATCAGCTCAGTTTCTGCATTAAAACTATTTTTTATAATATCTTTAATTTCTTTTCTAACTGTATCGTTAATTTTAGTAACACTTGCAAAATGTACTGTTTTAATTCCTTTTTCTATCTTATACAAATTAAGAAAATCCAGTGCCATTTGTTTTAAAAAGTGCTCTCTGCGTTTTTGTGTAACCAGATGAATAAAATCAAGTGTTAATTTATCTGCTTGTTTAAAAATTTTGTCAAAAATTTCATTTTTCTTTGAAAAAGGGAGTACCGGATTTTCCAGAAAACGGTTAAAAACCTCGTCTTGTTCACTAACAGATATAATTTGAGCCATATCGTCTTTGACTTTTGAAAGAGCATTTTTCTCTTTTGCCAAAGAAAACAAAGCTTTTGCATACCGAACCGCTATAGCGCTGTAATTCATTAGTTTAAATTTGCTTAATTGAGTTTAATATCTTTTAAATACTGATCCATTAACTCTTTTTGCTTTTTGGGATCGTCTAATTGTTTTTTAAGAATTTTTTCAGCAATAAGTACTGATAATGAAGCAATGTTTTCTTTCATTTCTCCTATTGCCGCTTCTTTTTCATTTTCAATAGCCCTTCTTGCAGATTCAATCATTTTGTCTGCTTCCTTAGCTGCTTTTTGTTTGGCTTCTTCTATCATTTTTTGCTGTAATTCTTTTGCTTCTTTAAGCATTTTAGAACGCTCATTACGTGCCTCAGCCAATATTTTTTCATTGTCGGCTTGCAGCTTACCCATTTCTTCACGGGCTTTTTGTGCCGATTCAAGAGCTTCTTCTATTGAATCTTCTCGTTCTTTTAGTGATGATAAAATTGGACCCCAAGCAAATTTTTTTAAAATGTAAAGTACTACCAAAAAAGTAAGTACCATCCAAAAAAGAAGTCCGTAATCCGGTGTTACTAATCCCATCTTATATTATTTTAAAAATGTTCAATTTTTTTCATTTTGAAAAGGAACTCCCGCCTCCACCAACCGTTTACGGCAGGAGTTTCTTTTTATTGTTTTATACAAACAGAATTAACAAACAAACTACAATTGCAAAGAAAGCAACACCCTCAATAAGTGCAGCCGATACAATCATGTTTGAACGAATATCTCCAACTGCTTCGGGCTGACGGGCAATAGCTGCAACAGCGCTTTCACCAATACGTCCAATTCCTATTCCTGCTCCGATTGCAGCAATTCCTGCGCCAAATCCTGCTCCCAGTTTTGCCAGGCCAACAGCTTCAACGACTTGTAAAATAATTGCTAAACTCAACATGTTTTATATATATTAATGGTTAATAAAAATATTTAATAAAAAACTATTTTAATGGTGTTCCTCTGTTGCCATTCCAAAATAAAGTGCTGACAACAAGGTAAATACATATGCCTGAATAAAAGCTACCAATAATTCAAGCATCATCATAAATATGGTAAATGCAATGGATACTACTGAAATTCCGTATCCTGCAAAAATATTTTTTTCTCCGAAAATAAAAATCAAACTATAAAAGCCCAATGCAATAATGTGGCCTGCAGTAATGTTTGCAAACAAACGTACCATTAAAACAAATGGTTTGGTGAACATACCCATAATTTCAACAATCGGCATTAAAGGTACCGGTATTTTTAGCCACCAAGGCACTCCCGGAGTATTTATCATATGTGTCCAATAGGCTTTATTTCCGTTTATGGTGGTTATGGTAAAAGTAAATAATGCTAAAGCCATTGTTATGGTAATATTTCCTGTTAAATTTGCTCCCCCGGGAATAATGGGTACAAGACCTAATAAGTTATTCAGAAAAATAAAAAAGAAAATAGTAAGCAGGTAAGGCATGTATTTCTCCGGATTTTTTTGAATTGAAGCCTTAGCTATATCATCACGGATAAAAATAATTAAAGGTTCAAAAAATGATTGCATTCCTTTAGGTGCCTTGCCTTGATTTTTTTTGTAGGCATTAGCTACGCTAATGAAAATCCACATAAGTAATGATACGCTGAAAAATAAAGACAATACGTTTTTAGTAATGGAAATATCTATGGGGCGAACCACAGTTCCATCGGATAATGTTTCAACAATTTTACCTTTATTGGGTGATTTTTCATCGGTTTCAATTCTAAAACCTTTATAACTTTCGTGTCCGTGATGAAATTTTGAAGACATGAACACGTTTAAGCCTTTTTCTTCGCTATATACAATTACCGGTAAAGGCAAACTGATATGATTATGCCCAATGGTTACAATATGCCACTCGTAAGCATCGCCGATATGGTCAAAAATAAAATGTCCCGGATCAAATTTTTTCTCGCTAAGCGGTTTATCTCCGTGTTTTTCTTCTTCGTGCTGGGCAAAAATTGAAGAAGTTCCTAAAAATAAAATAAATGTAAGCAATATTGCATACTTAACCCTTTTATGGGGTGTATCTGAAAGTTTTGTTAACTTTTTGATTATCATTTATATCAAGTTTACAGCTTGTTTTTATATATAAAATTTATGAGCACAAAAATATAAAAAATATCGAATATTATAACAAAGGATACTTAAATCTTTTTTTTGGAAAGATTTTATTTACGTTTTAGTTTGTTTTTTAAATCTGTGATGATTTATTTGAGGAAATTTCAGGGAGATTTAATAAAGAAATAATCTAAAATTGTATCGACCCCATAGACTGTTATTTTTTATCTAAATCTTTGAGTAAAGAGGAGGTTTCAAAAACTGTAAAAAGAAGATAAAGAATAAAAAAGGTAAGTACAAACACCAAAGCATTTGTTTTATCAATAAATAAATATACAACAATAAAAATCAGGTATAAGAATAGCTTTAAAGAAGTAATACCCATAAAAGAGGTCGAAAATTTAGCAATACGTGATTTTCCTGATTTTAATAAAATATAATGGGTTAAAAATGATATTACGGTAAAAAATAATAAAACATAGGGGAATACCGGCAAGTAAAATTTAGTAAGTACTGTAAGGTACAGAATTATAGCAATTAATGAAATAATTGCCACAAAAATTAATAAGCGGATAATGTATTTTTTTAACATCATATTATTTGAGAAAATCTTTTAAAACAATCCACAAAGCGGCAAAAATACCAAACAATGACAATGCCACCGTAAAAACAGGGAATTGCCATTGTAAATACTGGTCTATTTTTAAGCCTCCGAAAAAACAAATCATTATTGTTGCAATCATTTGAAAAGAGAGGCTTGAATATTTAGCCCAACTATTTAGTTTGGCTTTTTTCTTTTGTATCGGTTTTTGTTCCGAAGCTTTGATTTTCTTGTTTTCCATCCATTTTACAAGTTCCGGTAAATGTAGCACCCGGCTCAATAGATATTTTTTTTGTAATAATATCTCCTTGTATATTTGCCGATGCTTTTAAAGATAGTAGTTCTGTAACTGTTATCTTACCGGAAACTTTACCTGAAATATCGCAATTTGCACATACAATTTCGCCTTCAACATTTCCGGTAGCACCAATTACTAACCTTCCTTTAATATTAACATTCCCTTTTAATTTACCATCAATACGAACATCACCTGCTGATTTAACTTCACCGGTAATTTCTGTTCCGTTAGCAAATGAGTTAATTGAGTTGATTGCACTTTCTTGATAATTTGCCATAGTTTCTGTTTTTTTCTTTCCAAATGCCATATTTATATCTAAAATATTTTTTGTACGACCCAAAATTATAAAAAATACACTAGGTATTGATTAATATTAAAATAATTTTAAAAGTCTTCCATAAATTTAGTTGTATAATTACCCTCAATAAAGCGCTTATCACGCATTAATTTAGCATGAAACGGAATGGTAGTTTCTATTCCTTCAATAACAAATTCTTCTAAAGCACGCTGCATTTTTTTTATGGCTTCTTCACGAGTACGTGCTACGGCTATTAACTTTGCAACCATCGAATCATAATGCGGCGGAATTGTATATCCTGCATAAATGTGTGAATCTACGCGAATGCCATGTCCGCCGGGTGTATGCAATGTTTTAATAACTCCCGGTGATGGACGAAAATTATTTTTAAAATCTTCTGCATTAATTCTACATTCAATAGCATGCATTTGCGGATAATAATTTTTTCCTGTAATGGGTACACCGGCAGCCACTTTTATTTGTTCTTTAATTAAATCAAAATTAATTACTTCTTCAGTAATGGGGTGTTCTACCTGAATACGGGTATTCATTTCCATAAAATAGAAATTACGATGCTTATCAACTAAAAATTCAACCGTACCAACACCTTCATATTTTATTGATTCAGCTGCCTTAACTGCAGCATTTCCCATTGCTTCACGTAAATCATCAGTCATAAATGGTGAAGGGGTTTCTTCAAGTAATTTTTGATGACGACGCTGAATGGAGCAATCTCTTTCCGATAAATGACAAGCTTTGCCTGTTTGATCGCCAACAATTTGTATTTCAATATGACGTGGGTCTTCAATAAATTTTTCTAAGTACAAGCCGTCATTACCAAATGCTGCACCTGACTCTTGTTTGGCTGCATCCCACATAGGTTCAAATTCTTCTTCTGACCAAATAATACGCATACCTTTACCGCCGCCACCGGCTGTTGCTTTAATAATCACCGGATAGCCAATTTCTTTTGCTAGTTTTTTCCCCTCTTCAATACTTTCAAGCAATCCTTCTGAACCGGGAATAGTGGGTACCCCGGCGGCTCTCATTGTTTTTTTTGCATTGGATTTATCGCCCATTTGGTCAATCATTTGTGCCGTTGGACCAATAAATTTAATGTTGTGTTCTGCACAAAGTTTGGCAAAACGTGAATTTTCCGCCAAAAAACCGTATCCCGGGTGAATTGCATCGGCATTGGTTAATTCTGCAACAGACAATATTGCGGGTATGTTCAAATAAGATTCTGAACTTGGTGGGGGACCGATACATACTGCTTCATCGGCAAAACGAACATGTAAACTATTTTTATCGGCAGTGGAATAAACTGCTACTGTATTTATACCCATTTCTTTACAGGTACGAATAATTCTTAAAGCAATTTCGCCTCTATTGGCTATCAGTATTTTATTAAACATATTTTCTAAGAATTTTATGCAATAAGAGATACAAGTTTCGAGTATTGTAAACAAAATTAGCAGCTCATAACAAGATGAGCAACTAATTTATATTTTTAAAAAAACTCTATTTTGTATCTCTTATATAAGTTGTTTCATCTTTGTTATAAAAGAAACTCAGATTCATATACTTTTTAACAAAATCATACAGTTCGGCAGAAGTATTAAATTTTTCATCGATATTATCGGTGAGTTCATACAAAATGAATTTATCGCCTTGTAAATCAACTTTATGTAAAAAATAATCTCCGGCACCGTTTTCTTGCATATTTAAAAACACATTGTTGTCAATTTTTGTAATATGTGTTAAATACTTTGTTTCTTTATAAGATGAATCTGATGTTTGATACTCAAATTTAACAATATTAAATTTATATTTATCAACCGGTTGAATTTCAAAATACTCAGGATTTTCAGCTTCCATGTCTGATTCTTTAATCCATTTCCCCATCAATTTTTTATCCAGTTTTTGATTGGCTTCGCTAATCGGTACTGATGATTGATAAGGGCATGCCGTTAAAACCAGCACGGCTGCTAATAATGATAATAATACGACTTTTGTTTTCATAGCACTTATTTTAGTTAATTGTTAGCTGGGGTCAATCAAGAAAAGCGGCTGGTCAAACTCAACCGGCGAAGCATCATCAACTAAAATTTTAACAATTTTACCGGATACTTCTGCTTCAATTTCATTGAAGAGTTTCATGGCTTCGATGATACAAACCACTTTACCCGGAGTTACTTCATCCCCTACATTAACATAATTTGCTTTGTCAGGTGCCGGTTTCCGGTAGAAAGTTCCCACCATTGGTGCTTTAATTTCAATGTAATTGTTTGCACTTTCCTCTTCTTTTTTGGTTTCTTGCTGCACAGGTTGCTGTGGCATTGTTTGCATTTGTGGAACCACCGGCATTTGTGGCATAGTAGCCATTTGTGTAGGCATTGGAAATTGCTGTACAACAGTGGTTTCTGTATGTGTAGCTGCTTTTCCTTTAGGCGGAGTTTTAATGGTTAATTTTAAATCGCCTGTTTCAATTTTAACTTCTGTTGCGCCTGATTTGGCTATAACTTTTATAAAATCTTGCAGTTCTTTGAGTTCCATAATTATACTTAAATTTTATTTTTCGCAATGTAATGATTTTTTTTCAAATAACATAAATGAGTAGGGTCTAAAAAGGAGCTTTATTCCTATATTTATTCTACTCATTAATTTTGGGGATCATAAGCCCATTTTAAATACATAGCACCCCATGTAAATCCTGCTCCAAAAGTAGCAATTATCAGATTATCCCCCTTTTTTAATCTCGGTTCCCATTCGTTTAATAATAAAGGAATAGTAGCATCCGTAGTATTTCCGTATTTATGGATGTTAATCATCACTTTTTCTTTCGGAAGTTCCATTCTTCGGGCTGTAGCATCAATAATACGTAAATTTGCCTGATGAGGCACTAACCAGTCTAAATCATCAGCCGTAAGATTATTGCGTTTCATCATCTCAACCGAAACATCAGCCATTCGCGAAACAGCAAACTTAAATACTGCTTGTCCTTCTTGATAGATATAGTGCTCGCGTGCATCAATGGTTTCGTGGGTAGGCGGTTTTACCGAACCTCCTGCTTTTTGATGTAAATGTTTTCTGCCGGCACCATCAACAAAGTTGGTTACATCAATAATTCCTTCTTCTTCGTTTGTAGGTTCAAGCATAACGGCTCCTGCACCATCGCCAAAAATTGGGCAGGTGGTTCTATCGGTATAATCTACAATAGCCGACATTTTATCAGCACCTACTACAATAACTTTTTTATATTTACCACTTTCGATGTACTGGCTTCCGGTTGTTAATCCGTATAAAAATCCGGAACAGCCGGCATTTATATCAAAACTAAATGCATTTTTGATTCCTACTTTATCACTAATTACATTAGCTGTAGCCGGAAAAACCATATCAGGGGTTACTGTGGTGCAGATCAATAAGTCAATTTCATCGGGTGAAGTGGCAGTTTTTTCTAAAAGATTTTGAACGGCTTTGGCTGCCATATCCGAAGTGCCTTTGCCTTCTCCTTTTAAAATTCTGCGTTCTTTAATTCCGATACGGGTCATTATCCACTCATCCGAAGTATCTACCATTTGCGAAAGCTCATCGTTGGTAAGAATATAATCCGGTACGTGAGCACCTACCCCTGTAATTGCAGCTTTTAATTTAGACATAAAAAATTTTTTAGTTCAAAAAAATGAAGCTGTTTAAAAGGTTTCTTAGCATGCTTTTATACATGCACAACAGCAGTATATCAAATATTAGTATAAATTTTTGATATCTGCCGGCGAATAAATTTTCATACGCAACCTTTTAAACAGCCTTTTATCTGCTATATTATCATTTATTATTAAGAAATATTTATTTCTTAATAAATTTTTGATAATACTAAAGTGTTTCTTCTTTTTCAATAGCTAATTGACCGCGATAGTGTCCGCATTCAGGACATACTCTATGATACTGATGTCTTGCACCGCAATTTGGACAAACAGCCAATGTAACTGTTGTTGCTTTGTAATGCGTTCTTCTCTTATCTCTTCTTGTCTTTGAAATTTTGCGTTTTGGATGTGCCATTTTAATATGTATTAATCAAGTTTATAGATAATTTTATTTTTAATTGTATAAATCTTTTAGTTTATCCCATCTTGGGTCTGTTTCAATTTCTTCATCCGTACCCCCAAGATATTTTTCAAGATTATCCAACATTTCATGATTACATGTACTGTTTCCGTTTTCATCAACGGGATGAATTTTTTTTAAAGGTACTTGCAAATTTATATAATCATAAAAATGTTTTGATAAATCAATTTTATCTTCCTTGCGTGAAAGAACCATTTGTTCGTCCACATCGCTTAAATCAGAAGTTTCCTCACCAAAATTAATATAAAGTTTATTGGAAAAATCTAAATCATAATCAAAAAAATCCAGGCATCTGTCGCATTGCAGATTAATTTTTCCTTTAAAATTAAAATCAAAGCTCAAATAGCCTGATGATTTAATCATTTCAATATTTGCAACAATATCTACATCATTTATATCTGTTAATTCAAAACCGTTTAAAACATCTTTTAATATTTTGAATTGAAAATGATGTTTTCCTTCGGATAATCCCGAAAAACTAATATTGTACTTATGTTCTTTCTTCACTTTATGTTCTGCAAAATAATTCGCAAAAGTATATATAAATCCGAAAATAAAAAATTTAGTAGGATTAATTTTTTGCATAAATGGCTTAATGTATTTATTTTTAGTAATTTACTTTTATTGCAGTATATTGTTGAAAATTTTATTTTTCTTCACCCGTCAGGATTATCCATAAATCCGTAACTAACTAATTAATTCGATATTTGCGCATTTAAGGTAAAAATTAAAAACTTGCTCTTAAAGCAAAAATAAAGTTTCTTCCTGCCGAAACTATCCCTGATGAATACGGACGATAACGGACATCTAAAATGTTTTCAACTCCTGCATTTAATTGTAAAAAATGATTCAGTTGATAGCTGATTTTACCGTTTAATGTAAACCAAGCCGGTGAGTATGGTTTCCCATCTTTATCTTTGGCATACATATAGCCTTTTGATTGTTCCGAAGGTGCTAGATTTTCGTTTGAAAGCTCAGCATTGTAATTGGCATACAAATCGGCATGAATTTTTGGGACTTTAAATATTAAATGAGTACTTCCAAAAAGCGGGGCAACATGTCGTAAAGGCAAGCCTTTTTTATCTTTACCTTTGGTAAATGTTAAATTGCTTTTGAAGGATAAACTTTTTAGAATATCGCCGTAAAAACCTAACTGAAATCCGTAAACGGTAGCTTCATCGGTATTTACAAGTGCTTCAACCTTGCTTAATTCGCCATCATACATAATGGAATCTTGTCCGTTGAAGCTAAAATCACGACGAACCATGGCATTGCTTAAAACCGTATAAAAACCGGTAAGATCAATTTTAATACTCTTATTTATCGTTTTCACGATACCTAAATCTAAATTATAAGCATATTCAGGCTTTAAATTTTCATTAGGAACTACTACATTGCCGGGCTCCGAATCAAAAACTTTACCTACATCATCAATATTGGGTGCTCGAAAACCCGATGCCAAATTTATATTCAATTGCCATGTGTTGTCCGGTCGGTAAACTAAACCTAAACTACCATTTAATGCCCCTGTATTTATCTTAATATCATCAAAAGGAAATTTGTAAAAAGTAGTATCAAAATCGGCATTCAGCAAAACCCGGTTGTAACGAATTCCTGCATTAAAAGTCATTTTTTTATTGATGTTGTTTTTGTAGTTTAAATAGGCGGCAAAAGATGAATAATCGGAATTATCCGGATAACGGCTTGCGTAAGGTTCAATTTCGCCGGTATAAATATTTCTTTTTTGACCGGAAGAGTTAATTTTATTGCTTAATGCTTCAAAACCGTAAAATAGGTACGATTGTGAATTTAATTGTTTGTCAAAATCAATATTTGTACTTAATATATCCACATTTTCGGTTCGCTCTCTAATATCAACTTTTTTAAATTTACGGTCGTGCCGGCTTTCTTCATAATTTTGATAAGCTAAAATAAATTTAGCTTCATCAAAAAATTTTGTGTTCTTTGAATATTTTAAATTAAGTGTATTCATCATCCATTTTTGCGGACCGTAATACCATTGTGCGTATTTGAGTTGATTGTTTTTGTATTGTATCAGCCGGTCATAACGCGGAACATCCGATAGTTGAGAATACTGAAAACCGTATTGGATATCTATGTGCTTATTAGGGCGAAACCTTATTTTTTGCATTAAATAAATTTGATTATAGGCAGTAAATTTTTGAAGATTAATATCCTTATTTTTTACAACAGAATCCTGATTACTTATCCAACTAACATATTCAGGGCGTGTATATTCTTGATGTTGTTTTGTTCCCATTTTTAAATCCTCATAATCGCTGTATGAAATACTTGTTCGGAAAGCCCACTTTTTACCGGCAATATTAAAATCTGTATGTCCGGTTTTCTCGATATTTGCTGTTGAATATCTTGTTAAGGCATTTCCTGAAAACTTTAAATTTTTATCAGATGATAATTTGGCTTGCAATGTATGAAAATCCATTACTCCGCCAATGGCATCACTTCCGTAAATAACCGAACCCGGACCAAAAATTACTTCTGTGTTTTCAATACTGTTAGCATCTAATGAAATAACATTTTGTAAATTACCGCTCCGGTAAATGGCATTATTCATACGTACACCATCAACTACGATAAGTATTCTGTTTGTAGAAAATCCTCTTATCATGGGGCTTCCGCCACCCATTTGACTTTTTTGAATAAAAACTTCGCCGGATAGGTTTAGTAAATCTGCTGTGGTTTGCGGATTTTCAAAAGCTACCTCCCGAGCAGAAATAGCTGTTATTTTGTTTGGAATTTCCTTTTTGTTTTGTTCCCACCGATTTGCCGAAACAACTATTTCGTCCAAATTTAAAATACTTTCGGATAGGGCAATTTTGAAATTTAATTTTTCCAAGTCTTTATAACTAATTACATATTCTTTGAAAAATGGATGTTTAAAGCTTAATACTGCATCTTTTTCAAAACTACTGATATTGGCTTTTCCGTAAATATCTGTTATTACCGATTGATTACCAGAGGTAATAACTACATTTTCAATAGCTTGTAAATTTGTTTTATCTACAAGCTTTACTGTTTGCCCCCAAGCAAGAACAGTAATAAAATTTAATATAAGGGTAATATATATTAACTTCATTTTTATATATGGGATAAAGTTTCGCAATTTATAACTACCGGAAAACGAGCTAAAAAAAAAAAGATAAAGACAACAGCATGAAAAATAATCAATTTATTAATTATCAATGTTCTAAAGTATAAATACCAAATCATACCAAATGCACACATTAAAGATATAAAAAGAATATCGAAATTAAAATCTATATTTTAAATCAATAGCCGTAGCATTTATGCTACGGAATGGATAAAAATAAAACGTAAATTGGGCTTTAGCCCAAGAATTTATTGGCTGAAAGCCAAAAGGTATAAATATTTTATTAATTTACGGGCT
>JAKIUH010000387.1 GCA_021647685.1 Bacteroidales bacterium | reverse complement strand
ATGCACGAAAAAGTATTGAAACAGTTTATACAATTAGAAATGCTAAAGCAATTGGTTTACAGGGTGATTATCATCCAATGTTAAAAAAATAGAATTAACGGATGGAAGACCGTTTTGACCTTTGAGATAATTTAAAAGTTTAATATTTTTGAAAAATGAAATTATTGCGCAAATGGAGCAGAATCTTGCACAGAGATTTGGGCTTCTTTTTTATTGGTACAACCATTATTTACGGGCTTTCCGGTATCGCTTTAAATCATTTAAGTGACTGGAACCCAAACTATTCAGTTGAAGTAAAAGAATTTAAAACAGCTATTGATTTAAAAAAATCACCGGAAATTGAACAAAATATATTACAATTACTGGATAATATTGATGATAGGGATAATTATAAAAAACACTACTATCCGCAAAATAATTATATTAAAATATTTATAAGCGGTGGCTCATCGGTTGTTGTGAATACCGAGACAGGGCAGGGCAGAGCAGAGTTTTTAAGAAAACGTCCTGTTTTTTATCAGGTAAACTATTTGCATTACAATCCAAATATTTGGTGGACTTGGTTTTCTGATATATTTGCCGGAGTATTAATTTTATTGGCACTAACCAGTATGTTTATGCTCAAAGGAAAATACGGAATGGCAGGTAGAGGTGGTTGGCTTACCCTTGCAGGAATTATTGTTCCAATATTATTTTTGCTTTTTTTGTAAACTCATAATTCGTAGTTAAATTTTCCAATCTTTTCTTATTTCAGTTTTTCATTTTCAAATTTTAGCTGTAAGTTTGTACGCCGTTTTAAAAAATACAAAAAAAATAAGCGCAACAATTTAATTTAAAATTTTAAAAATGACAAAAATGGATGTTCTTCTCGGACTTCAATGGGGCGATGAAGGAAAAGGGAAAATTGTGGACGTATTAAGTCCAAAATATGATATTATTTCACGTTTTCAAGGTGGTCCAAATGCCGGACACTCTCTTGAGTTTGGTGATTTTAAACATGTTTTACACTCTATTCCTTCCGGAATTTTTAGAGATAATACCTTAAACTTAATTGGAAATGGTGTAGTACTTGATCCGGTAATTTTTAAAAACGAAATAGACAAAATCAAAAAAATTAAGCCCGAAGCGCTAAATCGTTTGTATTTATCAAAAAAAGTACATCTTATTTTACCCACACATAAAGTATTGGATGCCGCATCAGAAGCCGCAAAAGGCAAAACAAAAATCGGTTCAACCCTAAAAGGAATCGGACCTACTTATATGGATAAAACCGGAAGAAACGGTTTGCGTATAGGCGATATTTTTGAAGATGATTTCATAGAACGATATAATTTTCTAAAAAACAAGCATTTACACATATTAAAACAATACGATTTTTCTTTTGATATAAAAGAGCAGGAGCAAGAATGGTTTGAAGGAATCAAATCCATTAAACAATTTAAGGCAATTGACGGTGCGTATTTTGTAAATGATGCATTAAAAGAAGGAAAAAAAGTACTTGCCGAGGGTGCACAAGGAACTTTGCTGGATATAGAATTTGGTACCTATCCTTTTGTTACTTCTTCCAATACGGTAAGTGCGGGTGCTAGCACAGGCTTAGGAGTAGCACCGAATAAAATAGGAGAGGTAATTGGAATTTTTAAGGCATACACAACACGTGTCGGCAGCGGACCTTTTCCTACGGAACTTTTTGATGAAGACGGTAAGTATTTACAAAATCAAGGACATGAGTTCGGTGCAACTACCGGTCGTGAACGCCGTTGCGGATGGTTGGATTTACCGGCTTTAAAATATGCGGTAATGATAAACGGAATTACTAAATTAATCATGACTAAAGCCGATGTACTCAGTGGCTTAAAAAACTTTAAAGTGGCGGTTGCCTATAAGGTAAAAGGAAAAGAAACAAGCAAAGTACCCTATGAATTTAACGAGCATCTTAAACCGGTATATATTGACTTTGAAGGTTGGAATGAGGATTTGGCAAATGTAAAAACTTACGATAAATTGCCCGCTCAGTTAAAAAATTATATTGAATTTATTGAAAAAGAAACCGGAGCTCCTGTTTGGATAGTATCTTTGGGACCCGATAGAGAAGCTACAATTATTCGAGATTAAATTATGGAAAAAATAGCAGCAGTTTTTGGTGCAACGGGTTTAACCGGAAAAAGTTTATTAAATCAGCTCATAGATAATAAGAATTATGCAAAAATTCTTGTTTTTAACCGTAATTTACAGAACTATAATCATGATAAAATAGACGAACTTGAGCTGGATTGGAATAATATTGAACGTATTATAAATCAGTTAATTGCTGATGATTTGTTTTGTTGTGTAGGCATTACTATTAAAAAAGCCGGTTCTAAAGAGGCGTTTAAGCAAGTTGATTTACAAATTCCGCTTACATTGGCTCAAATTGCTGAAAATAATAAGATTAAAAAGCTGTTGGTCGTTTCTTCTTTGGGTGCTAATTCAAAAAGCAGAAATTTCTATTTACAAACAAAAGGGAAAATGGAAGAGGAGGTCTTAAAATTCAATATTCCGAAAATTCATTTTTTCAGACCTTCTATGCTTTTGGGCAAGCGCAATGAATATCGTGCAGGTGAAGAAATCGGTAAAATTGCCATGAAAATATTTAATCCTTTAATGATTAGCGGCTTACGAAAGTATAAAGCCATTCCGGCTGCTACAGTAGCAAAAGCAATGATAAAAATAGCGAATATCGATAGTCCAAAAGTTATTTTTAATTCCGATGAATTGTGGAATTTGGTTTAAATAATGGAAAAACCGGCTATTATAATTACTGATGATGGTTCGCACAGTATTTTCAATGAAGTACTGAACGAACATTATCATTCAAAAGCTGGGGCTATTAGTGAAAGTAAACATGTATATATTGAAAACGGACTTTTGCTACTCAATAAAAGTTCTGTAAATATATTTGAGTTTGGTTTTGGTTCCGGCTTAAACGCACTGCTTACTTATCAGTATGCAAACTATAACAATCTAATAATTAATTACATAACTATTGAAAAATATCCTGTGAGTTCAGAACTTATTCACAAGTTGAATTATCCGGCATTATTATCTTTAGATAATAAAATCTTTGAAAAGATGCATGAGTCTGCATGGAATCAAGCGGTTAAAATATCTGAAAATTTTTATCTGCATAAATTTAAAGATGATTTGGTAAATTTTGATTTTAATAATTTGCCCTTAATTGATATAGTTTATTACGATGCTTTTTCGCCTTCAAAACAAGCAGAACTTTGGACAGAAGAATTATTCCGTAAAATTTACCGAAAAATGAACTTAAACGGATTACTAACTACTTATTCATCGGCAGGAATTGTTAAAAGAGCCTTACGTGCAGCTGGTTTTAAAGTAATACGTAAACCCGGAGCACACGGAAAATTTCACATGCTCAATGCGTTTAAAAATTAACTTTGATTTCTTTATTTATGATAGTTGCTGTTCTGTTTGGCGTATAATTCAAATTAAAAACTGTTTATTAATTATCTTATAATCAGAATATTAATAAATTGAATTGACAAATACACTAATTAATAATTAATTTCTGCTATAAAAGTCGTGCAGATATATAAGTTTCCGTTATTTTAAACCAGAACCTCTATGATTTATACTTTTTTGGCGATTAATTCAAACGGAACATTAATTAGTTCACTGAGATCTTCACCGGCTTCCATGATGTCTTCATCGTTTTCATCATAATACCATTTAACCAAAACATCTCTATCTTGGCTATATAGCTCTTTGAGGTCATTTACAATTTGCCAAACTTTTTTATGTGAAATACTGTTTAAAAAATCAAAATCAAACTCTACAATTAACTTTTTACCGGTGTCTTTGTTTTTTATGCGTTGCAACCAGTCCAATATATGTTGATAAACCTCAAAAGCATCCTCAGGAAAAGAAGAACCTTCAATTTTACAATGCATATTAGCCTCATCAATTAATATACTCGGTGTATTATTTGTTTTCTCAATTCTAATAATTTCCATGTCAGTTATTAGCTATTTACTACAAATATAAATATTTTTTTATTAAGTCACCGGTCAATTATAGAAAAATGCAATATTTTTTAATAATAATTATAATGTTACCTAATATCTGCAAGTCATCTGATGAATTTGCTAATTGATAACTATTTATTAT
>JAKIUH010000386.1 GCA_021647685.1 Bacteroidales bacterium | reverse complement strand
TGTTCAATATTTGAACCAACCACTTCGGTAATTAAAGAAACGGTTCGTTCAATTTCAGGGAGCATTTTTTCCAAAATTTCACCTGCAGCTTGTGCTTTTTGCACACTTGATTCTGATAAAGCTTCAATTTCAATAGCGGCTTGTTTACTGTTTTCGGCAAGTACACCAACTTCACGAGCAACCACACTAAAACCTTTTCCTGCTTCACCTGCATTTGATGCTTCAATCGAAGCATTAATGGCTAAAATATTGGTTTGAAAAGCTATATCGTTAATAATTTTAACTTTTTCAGCAATTTTTTGCATCGCTTCAATATTTTCCTGCATGGTCTTATTACTTTTCAGAATGCCCTCTGCCGTTTTCTTAACTGTGCTTTCAGTAGTTAAAGCCATATTTTTGCTGCGTTCAATATTTGCAGTTATTTCTTCCATTGTTGCAGAAACTTCTTCCGTAGAAGCAGCCTGTTCCGATGCTCCTTGCGAAACTTGCTGTACATTGGCTTTCATTTCATTTGTTGAAAGGGCAATATTGTCTGTACTGTTTAATATTTCTTTAATTATTTTTACAATACGGTTATTCATTTCAATGATTGAGCGATATACCCCTTTTGCTTCCTGATTATCAATGTAGTTTTGCAAATTTCCTTGTGCTATTTCATCGGCAATTTCTTCAATCTCGTCTGGTGTTGTTCCTATTTGTTTATAAATTTTTATCAGATTATATATCAATAAAATTATGATTAATATAGAAACAGATAGGGTAACAAAAATTAATAACGAACTGATTGTTTTGAGTTTATCAAATACCATTCCTGTATAATCAAAAGTCTCTTTATTCAATTGAGATAATGAATTATTCAAATTTTCATTTATCGTCCGCTCTAAGCTGATTTTCTGTTGTATATTTTCAATATAGGTAATACTCAGTTGTTTTATTCTTTTGTTTGATTTGTAGGCTTCAACCGGTAATTGTTCAAATATAGTCCCTTTAAGGTTTCTGATATCTTCTTGTGCGTTCATAATTAAGGTTTCTAAAAAAGGAAGAAAACGATTTTTGTAAGAAATATCTTCAGCTAATTTAGAAATACCTTCTCTAATTTTATAAGCAGCATTAGTATTTGTTAAAGCTCCACCAATAACTAAACGTTCTATTACGGAAACATTCCGGCGTTTATTTACATCAGCTAACCTTTGAGAAATGCTAAAAATATAACTATTCGAAGCTTCAATAGATTTACTGGTCAAATCAAGTATTTCTTTCCTAATCTCTTTGTTTTGTATATCTAAGGTATGAAATTTATTTATTGAACTCCATATATTTTTTATCTCTTTTTGCTCAATTGAGGAATTTTTCTTTAATTTTTCCAAGTCCTGAAAGCTTATTTCTCCTCTAAGAAACTCATGAATATTAAAAATAATATCGATTGTATTATTTATTCGTTTTTGATACGCCACTTGCTTATCAACAAAACCAATCAAATTTCCTCTTGCAGACAAGAAAAGTATCAATATAAAAACTACAAAAACCGACTGAGCAATTATTATACTCAACATCCTTTGTTTAAATCCTAATTTTATCATTATTTTAGTTATTTTTTTAAAAAGTGAATATAGTAAATTTATAATTTTCCAAAAATATATTTTTGTACAAATCTGCTAAAAATTTCGTAAAGATAAATTAAAAAACTTCAAATATTACCTTAAATCTGCTGCTAGTGTCATATCAAGTGTGTTTGTCGTAAAGTTGAAGTTATTTTATAGCTAGGAACAAAAAGAACAAAATTTAGTAAGACTAAAGCAGGCATTCCCAATAATGGTGCACATCAACCGGAGTACGGACAAGGTTTTCCAAACAATAAAAGATAATTGCAGGCTAATTAACAAACTAAATATAATTATAGTATATTTAACACTCAATAAAATCACTTTGCTCAATTGCATTTTTAAATTGTAAAAAAATGTTAAAAAAATAAAAAAAAGATTATTTTTTATTGAGTTATTAAAAAAAATACTACATTTGCAAACCTTTTTTGCTGCGGACGTGGCGTAATTGGTAGCCGCGCTAGACTTAGGATCTAGTGCCGAAAGGCGTGGGGGTTCGAGTCCCTTCGTCCGCACTAAATAATAATAAAATGAAAAAAGTAAACCGCCCATTCTAGCGAAAATTACGCAGTTTAGGCGGTTTTTTTAAATGATGTAATATGGAAGTTATAAAAGAACAAATTGACGATTTGAATGCCAGTGTTACCATTCAACTTACTGAAGAAGATTATAAACCTAAAGTTGACAGCGCATTAAAAGATATTAAAAAAAAGGTGAATATGCCCGGATTTCGTCCCGGTATGGTACCTATTGGTTTGGTGAAAAAAATGTATGGGACATCAGTAATTGTTGACGAAGTTAATAAATTAGTTTCTGAGTCGTTAAACAAATACATAACTGATGAGAAATTGGAAATTATTGGTGAACCCATTCCAAGCGAGAAACAAAAAACACCTATTGATTTTGATAATCAAAAAGAGTTTGAATTTATTTTTGATTTAGGTTTGCGCCCCGAAATTGAAATCAATCTTAATAAAAGAATTAAAATACCTTATTATATTATTAAACCTGACGAGGACCTTATTGAACAATACATTAAATCTTATACCGGAAAATACGGTCAGGTAAAAGAAATTGATGAAGTAGAAGATAAAGCCTTTATCAAAGGTGATTTTATTGAGTTGGATGAAGAAGGTAATGAAAAAGAAGAAGGTATCCGTTCTGAAATGGCTCCAATTTCTTTAGATCATATCAAAGATGAAGAAATAAAAAAAGAGCTCATTGGTAAGAAAAAAGGCGATGAAGTAAAATTTGATCCTAGAAAAATCTTCTCTGGAAATGCTGAAGCGGCATCTGTATTAAAAATTAAGGAAGAAGAAGTAGAGAATCTGAACCCAAATTTTAAATATATAATTAAAGAAATAACCAAGTTTGAAGAGGCTGAGTTAAATCAAGAACTTTTTGATAAGGTTTTTGGCGAAGGCGAAGTAAAATCAGAAGAAGAATTTCGCGAGAAGATTATCGAAGAAATTAAAGAAAATTCAAAAGCCGATAGTGATTATCGTCTTGGAATTGATGCAAAAGAAAAATTAGTTGCTAAATTTGATGTTTCTTTACCAGAGGAGTTTTTAAAGCGTTGGTTAAAACTTCGTGATGAAGAAAATAAATTAAGCGACGAAGAGTTTGAAAAAGAATTTCCAAAAATACTCAAAGACCTTAAATGGCAACTTATTTCTTCGCAAATTGCCAAAGATAATGATATAAAAGTTGAGTATGATGAGGTTAAAGAATTGGCAATGAAATACGTGGAAATGCAATTTATTCAGTACGGATTGCCCGCAGGCTCTTTCGGAAAAGAACAATTAGAGCAATATGCAACCGATATGTTCTTGAAAAAAGAAGACGAAGTACGCCGTTTATACGACCAAAAATATCTGGAAAAGGTGATTGATGTAATCAAAGAAAGTGTTAAGTTGGATGAAAAAGAAATAACAAACGAAGAATTTTCAAAGCTTTTTGAAGATAATAAGTAAGAATTTACGTAATTTTATGGCTTAATTCAATTTATAGCTTCTTTTTTATTCAATAAAATTAAAATAAAATGATACCAAAAGACGAATTTAAAAAATATGCAACAAAACATCTGGGTATAAACAGTCTGACATTAGATCAATATACTTCTGTTTATAATAATTACATAAGCCCAACCATTATTGAAGAACGTCAATTGAATGTTGCATCAATGGATGTTTTTTCAAGATTAATGATGGATAGAATTATCTTTTTAGGAGTACCTATTGATGATTATGTTGCCAATATTATTCAAGCACAGTTATTATTTTTAGAGTCAACCGACCCTTCAAAAGAAATACAAATTTATTTCAATACTCCGGGAGGTTCTGTTCATGCAGGTTTAGGCATATACGATACGATGCAGTATATAACTCCTGATATTGCTACCATTTGTACAGGAATGGCAGCATCAATGGGTGCTGTATTATTAACCGCCGGAACCAAAGGAAAACGCACGGCACTAAAACATTCACGTGTAATGATTCATCAACCAATGGGTGGTGCACAAGGACAAGCCTCAGATATTGAGATTACCGCTCGTGAAATTTTAAAGTTAAAAAAGG
>JAKIUH010000385.1 GCA_021647685.1 Bacteroidales bacterium | reverse complement strand
TTGGCTTATTACAATCAATATCATTGATATTAGACTTGCGATAAACACTTTATATAAAAGTACCCAAAAATTATCAAATCCAAAAGACTCAAAAAAGTAATAAGTGATTTGGTGAATTAGCACAAGACTTATTGAATATTTCAAAAACCAATTTGCCCCTTGATAATAAATGCGCGGAAAACTACCTATTTCATAACCGGTGCGCGGAGCCAAATAATTTAAGATTCCCGGGCGGATAAAGGCTATAAGCACACTTGCTGCTGCATTTAATCCAAGCGTATCAGAAAAAATATCAATAGAAAAACCTATAAAAAAAGCCAAAAGCAAAACAATCCAATTGGGGGTTTCAAAAGGTAAAAGGATTATATAAAGTATATAAACAACAGGGACAACTCCGTATGAAGTAAGATGAATATTATTAAAAATAAATACCTGAATTAACACAAGTATTAAAAATCGACCAATATTACGGATTAAAACATTAATACTCATTATCTACAGATTTTTCTAACAATAATAATTCATTGCGCATTGTGTTATTAATCACATAGACATAATAAAGACTTTTAAAATCGGTAGAAAGTTTTACATCAATTTCATAGAAATTGTTGCTTTTATTCGTTCTAAAATCATCAATGATTCCAATGGCAATTCCTGCCGGAAAAATAGCAGAAAATCCACTGGTTACAATACTGTCTCCTTTATTTATTTTTACATGATTAGGAACTTCGGCAAGACTGGCAAAACGATAATCATTTTTTGTCCAATACAACGAACCGAAATGATTACTGTTTTTTATTTTTGCACTTAATCCAAAACGGCTATTTAAGAGCGAAACAACCAATGCGTAATGTTCTGAGGTAGCAACTACAACCCCTACAACGCCATGTGGACCAATAACTCCGCAATCAACTTTAACTCCATCGGCTTTTCCCTTATCTATGGTAATAAAGTTTTGTGCTTTGTAAATAGAATTGTTTACAACAGTCGCACTTAAATAACTGTATTTTACTGAATCTATCAGCAAACTGTCTTTATCATCAACTTTTGATAAAGCTTGTAGTTTATTTAAACGGTTTCTAAGTGCCAGGTTTTCTTTACGCAATACTTCATTTTCCTGTGCTAATGTAAAATAAGCCAGCCATGTATTAATTTTTTTATTAAAATAACCGCTAAGTTCATTCGCCGAACTGAAAACAACTTTCTTTTTTTCCAAATCATCTGAAATTACCATACTTATGGATATTACTTCCAGAATTAGAAATAAAATAACCAGATGAAATCGAATAATTACATTAATAAGTGTTTTCATTAATTAGCTGATTTTAGCGCATCAGGAACTCAAACTTATCTACATTTTTCAATGCAATTCCTGTACCACGAGCCACAGCATGCAGAGGATCTTCTGCGATATGAACTTTAATATTGGTTTTTTCGGATAATCTTTTATCTAATCCGCGCAATAAAGCTCCACCTCCTGCAAGATAAATTCCTTTTTTAAAAATGTCGGCATATAATTCCGGTGGAGTTTCTTCCAATACACCTAAAATAGCCGTTTCAATCTTAGCTATTGACTTATCTAAACAATGAGCTATTTCCTGATAAGAAACAGGTATTTCAACCGGTAATGCAGTCATTTGGTGTGGTCCGCGAACCATATAGTCTGCCGGCGGGTCTTCAATATCGGGTATGGCAGCACCTACATTAATTTTAATTGCTTCGGCAGTTCGTTCACCTACTTTTAAGTTGTGCTGATGACGCATATATTCCTGAATTTCTCGGGTAAAATCATCGCCGGCTGTACGAATGGATTTATTGGCAACAATACCACCCAATGAAATAACAGCAATTTCACTGGTACCACCCCCAATATCAATGACCATACTGCCTTCGGGAGCTTCTACATCCAAACCAATACCTAAGGCAGCTGCCATTGGTTCATGTATTAAAAATACTTCGCGCGCACCTGCATGTTCAGCAGAGTCACGTACTGCTCTAATTTCAACCTCTGTACTACCGGAAGGAATACAAATTACCATTTTTAATGTAGTAGTAAACATATTGTTTTTAGAGCTTGCCATTTTAATCAGTTCACGAATCATCAATTCTGCTGCATTAAAGTCGGCAATCACACCATCGCGCAAAGGTCGGATGGTTTTAATATGCTCGTGGGTTTTTCCCTGCATTTGTCTGGCTTTTGAGCCAATGGCAATCAATTTATTTTTGATTTTATCAATTGCAACAATAGAGGGCTCATCAACTACAACCTTATCATTTTGAATAATAATTGTATTTGCAGTTCCTAAATCAATAGCAATTTCTTGTGAAAAAAATGAAAATAATCCCATATCCGGTTAATGTTTTCTTTATTAATGTTTAAAATGTCTTATCCCTGTAAATACCATAGCCATACCGTTTTTATCACAATATTCAATGGAGTCTTTATCTCGTATTGAGCCTCCCGGCTGAATTACCGCATCAATTCCTTCTTTATTGGCAATTTCAACAGAATCGGCAAAAGGAAAAAATGCATCGGATGCCATAACCGCATCTTTTAAATCAAAATTAAAACTTTTGGCTTTTTCAATAGCATGTTTTAATGCATCTACTCTTGATGTTTGACCAACACCCGAAGCTATTAGTTGCATATTCTTTGCCAAAACGATTGCATTTGACTTAGAATGTTTCACTAAAATATTGGCAAAAGCCAAATCTTTATATTGTTGTTCTGAGGGTCGTTTTTTTGTAACCGCTTGCATGTGTTCTTTTTGCTCGGTTTTTAGGTCTTTATCTTGTACCAAAACACCATTTAGCAAGGAGCGAAATTGCTTTTTAGGTAAAGCTGCATCTTTTTTAATTAAAATAATCCTGTTTTTCTTACTTTTTAAAATTTCAAGTGCTTCCTTGTTATATGCTGGAGCAATAATTACCTCAAAAAACAGTTTATTGATTTCTTCGGCTGTTTCTTTATCTACTTTCCTGTTTGTAATTAGAACTCCGCCAAAAGCAGAAACAGGATCGCCTGCCAGTGCATCTTTCCATGCATCAAGTAATTTTGAACGTACAGCCAATCCGCAAGCGTTATTATGCTTTAGAATGGCAATAGCAGTATCCGAAAATTCTTCGATTAAATTAACTGCTGCATCAATGTCTAACAGATTATTGTAGGATATTTCTTTACCGTGTAATTGCTTAAACAATTCATCAAAATTCCCGTAAAAAAATCCTTTTTGATGCGGATTTTCACCATAGCGTAATACCTTTCCATTACGCTCACTAAATTTTAAACTGGCTATATTATGGTCGCTATTAAAATAATTAAAAATTGCGGTGTCGTAATGCGAAGAAATATTAAAGGCTTTTGCAGCAAAATGCTTACGATGTGCTAGTGTAGTTGTTCCATTATTTTCTGAAAGTATTTCTAGAAATTCATTGTAATCTTCCATTGAAGAAACGCAAAAAGTATCGGCAAAATTTTTGGCTGCTGCACGTATCAATGAAATGCCTCCAATATCAATTTTTTCAATAATATCTTGCTCTTTCGCATCTGAAGCAACCGTTTTTTCGAACGGATACAAATCGACAATAACTAAATCGAGCTGCGGAATTTTATAGGCTTCCATTTCGCCTTTATCGCCTTCATGATGCTGTCTATTTAAAATACCTCCAAATACTTTTGGATGTAATGTTTTAACTCGTCCGCCTAAAATAGAAGGGTAATCTGTAACATCTTCGATAGCAACAACCTTAATTCCTAAGTCGTTTATAAATTTTTCGGTACCACCTGTTGAGTAAATTGTTACCCCTAAGTCGTTTAATTTTTTTACAATGGGAGCCAATCCATCTTTATGAAACACAGAAATTAAGGCCGATTTAATAGAAATATTGTTGGACATGAACTATTGTTTTTGATTTTTCAAAAGTACATATTTAGCTTTTAATTTGTAACATAAGTTTAAGGAAAACGTCTTATATTCGTAAATAATGAATTCTTAGATAAAGAAGAGTAGTTTCATGTAAAATTTATTTAATGTTAATCTACTTACGCGTACTTAAGGAAAGTTTTTATTTTGCGATTAATGCACTAAGAAACAATAAATTAAGAACGTTTTTATCGTTATTAGGAGTAACTATTGGAATTTTTTCAATTATTGGTGTATTGGCGGCAGGCGATTCGTTAAAGC
>JAKIUH010000384.1 GCA_021647685.1 Bacteroidales bacterium | reverse complement strand
ACTTAAAAAAGGTCCTTCATATTCAACAAGGTTCATTGCCTCTTTGTAATAAGTTTCAACATCCAGAGTAAATGATTTTCGTTCAAATTTCAAGCCGAGAATTAAATGATTTGCTTCAACAGGCGGAAGCAATTCATAGTCAGACACTACCCAAAAAGCGCGATTAATTCCGGCAACATCTTTAATCGGTATTTTGTTTAAATACTGATGAAATTTGCCTGCCGACATCTTAAAAGTTAAAGAAGGAATAAAACGATACATAAATGCGAAACGAGGCTCAAAATCAATATTTTTGCTTGGATGCAATATATTCGCACGAACTCCGGTTATCAGTCTTATTTTTTTATTAAAATTATGTGTATTTTGAGCATAAACGGATAGTTGATTTACAAACTGGTTAATATTTTGAAGGTCGTATGTATCCCAACCATTAAAATAATCAATATTAGCGGCATTATTATCAATTCCAAATTCAAAAGTATTTTTTTTATTTATATACCATGAATTATTCCATTTAAAATTAAGATTATCAATATAGTTTGATTGATAACTTGTTGAAGTATCACTTGCCTGTTCATTTATAAAAGAATAATAACTGTCGTAATTATTATAATAACTTGAAATACTCATCAATATGCTGCTGTACATTTTTTTCGACCATTTTTTAGTCCAGTTTACTCCTAAACCAAAATTTCCCCAATTCATTTTTTCTTCGGTTTGATAAAAATTCAAACCGGAACTTAAACTATCTAAAAAATTCAGCTTGTCTTGACTCTGAAAATAGCTGATACTCAAATTACTATTTTTATGAAATGGAATATTTAACTTCACATTCACATCAAAAAAATTAAAGTGAGGTTCTAATTGATAAGGCATATAACGAAGTGTTCCGTTAATTAACCAATAATTTTCATCTACCGGACTTTTAATTTCCCCAAAGAGTTGCTCATACAAAGGGGTTTTTATTAAATCGTTATATGAGCGTCGCGCTGCAATAAGTAAGGATGCTTTTTTAAAAATAGGTAACTCCAGCACTAAATTGGCACTAATCATATTCAAATTAAAATGAACTGCCGGTTTTGTTAAATCTCCCGATTTACCCGTAATTTCAACAACACTTGAAATTCTATTACCGTATTTTGCTTCAAAACCACCTTTATATATTTGAATATCTTTAACAACTTTTGAGTTAATGGCACTAAACATTCCAAAAAAGTGATCCAAATCTAAAATCGTAAGCCCGTCAAAATTTACCATTGTCTGGTCAGGTGGTGAATAACGAACAATCAAACCGGCAGATGAGTTTCCACTTCCGCTAATTCCCGGAAAAAGTTGGAGGTTACGAAATATATCAGGTTCACCAAGTACCGGCAAGTTTGCAAGTTTTGCCGGATTAACCGTGAAATGTCCGGACATTTGGCTCAATTCTACACTTTTAATTTTGTTACGCTTTACATCAACTTTTTTAATTATTTTATCCTCATTTTCCAACTCAATGACTATATCGGAAAGTGTATCAAGTTTAACAATATTGATATTTTTTGTTTTGTAGCCCATATAGCTTATTTGCAAAGCAATGGTATCATTTTTTTCGGCAAATAAAGTAAAATATCCCTTAGGGTTTGTTACAGAAAAACTTTGTGCATTTTTTTGGCAAATATTTGCATAAGGAAGCCGTTCTTTAGTTTTCCCGTCAATAACAATTCCCGAAATTACATACTCTTTGGTTTTTATTTTACGCGGTTTTATCAGGTAAACATTATCTATTTTACGAACATCAAACCTATATTTTCGAGTTATTTTACGAATAAATTCGGTTTCGCTTAAATTATTGTAATTGCCGGAAACTTCTATATCCGCTAATAATTTGTAGTCGTAAGAAAACTTAATATTGTATTTTTTTCCTATTGAATCTAAAATTAAAGACATTGGGACATTTTCAAAATGTTCATTAATTATTTTTTGAGCAACTGCTTTGTTTCCCAGCATTACAAAAAATACAACCAAACAACAAAAATATTTGCCGCATCGAAACATAAACTTAGCTTTCAATTAAAATACAATTAAGAAACGCTTTTCCCTACTTAATTCTAACGTACTATCTTAATAAATATTGAAACATATCAGATAAATTGTATATTACCTTAAATCATCCAATCCTTCAAATCTATCAAGTTAATATAAACACTCAAATATCCTGTCAAACAATTTGAGGTATATTAAATAACAAAAGTAAAAAAAGATATAAGATATTTTCAAAATTATATAACAATCAGCCGTAAACTATCTACTAATTTTGCATCAAAATATTAAACTATGGTAATCTTAAAATATATAACAGCTTATTTAGAAGAACTCTTTGAGTTGAGTAAAGAAATGGCTCCTTATTTACTTATTGGCTTTTTCTTTGCAGGAATATTACATGTTTTCTTTAAAAAAGAAAAAATTGCACGATACATGGGCAGCAATAAAATCAAATCGGCAATTTATGCTGCCTTGATAGGTATCCCTCTGCCATTGTGTTCATGCGGAGTTATCCCCACAGGAATTTCTTTTTATAAAAATGGAGCTTCAAAAGGAGCAACTGTATCTTTTTTGATATCTACTCCGCAAACAGGTGTGGACTCAATTTTGGTAACTTACTCTATGCTGGGCTTGCCTTTTGCATTAATCCGCCCTATTGTTGCTTTTGTAAGTGGCATTTTTGGTGGAGCTTTTACAAATTTTTATGCTAGCGACAAGGATAAAGAAAAAGAAAACTTAATGGAGAATACACAAGAAGAAGAAGTTTCCGGTACTATTTTTAAACGCTTTTTTAAATATGCTTTTGTCGAATTTCTACAAGACATTTCCAAGTGGCTGATAGTAGGTCTATTATTAGCAGCACTTATATCATTACTTTTACCGGACGATTTTTTTACAAGTTATATTAATAATCCTTTTTTGAGTATGGGGATTGTTTTACTGGCTTCCATACCATTATATGTATGTGCTACAGGTTCAGTGCCCATTGCAGCCGTTTTAATGATGAAAGGATTATCGCCCGGTGCTGCATTAGTATTTTTAATGGCAGGTCCGGCAACAAATGCAGCAACAATTACTGTATTAGGAAAAGTATTAGGAAAAAAAGCCTTGACGGCATACCTTGTATCAATCATTGGAATGGCTCTTGCTTTCGGTTTATTTATTGATAATTTTTTACCTTCTGAATGGTTTACTCAATTTCTAAGTGCAGGACATGCAGGACATCAACACAACACTATTCCTGTATGGTTACAAACACTTTCAGTGCTAACACTGGCTTTGTTAATCATTAACGGATATTACCAAAAATATAAGCATCTTATTTTTAAAGCTAAAAACACAAGTGAAAAACGAGAACTATATTCTGTAATAAAAGTAGAAGGAATGACCTGTAATCATTGTAAAACCAGTATTACCAAAAGTTTAACTACTCAAGGGATAAATGTTGAAGATATTGATTTATTAAATTCAACAGTAAAAATAAAAGGAAACATCGCTGATGAAGAACTTATTAAAGAAACAGTTAATTCATTAGGTTATAATTATAAAGGAATTATTAATAAACCATTTAAAAATAAGAATATGGAAATTTATAAAATTGCAATCAAAGGAATGACGTGCAATCATTGCACAATGAGTGTAGAAAAAACAGTAAAACAAATTTCGGGAATTAAAGATGTTAAGGCAAGTTTATCTGACAACTCAGCCACAATAGAGGGCGAAAACATTAATCTCGAAGAGATTAAAAAAGCTGTTGAAAGTATTGGATATGAATATGCCGGCACGCTAAATTAGTGTTTGTCTATAAAGTGCTTGATTTTTGAAAATTTAAGGTTTTTGATGATTTTTTGATTTTTTTGGTGCAGTAAATGCTTGGGTATTAAACAAGCCGAAAAAATTTAAAAGGCGCAAAAAGATAAATTTTCAATTCAATGACTTTATGGACAGGCACTAATTAATCCGACAAACCGGAAAGCCAAGCCTTTTGCTGCTTAATAATATTTTCAAATTTTAGCACATTAGTCTTGGCTTTTTTTAAATTCGCATTAAGCTGATGGTTATCAGTATCTACCTTATTATAGTATTCTTTTACCTTTAACATGCTCTTCTCCATTTCAGCCAATTTCTCTTGTAACATAGCTACACTTATAGAACCATCCTGAATTTTACGGCGTTTTA
>JAKIUH010000383.1 GCA_021647685.1 Bacteroidales bacterium | reverse complement strand
GTGAAATATTATAACCTCCGAGCCATTACCGCTGTTGGCTATCGTGTAAACTCACATCGAGCCATTGAATTTCGTAAATGGGCAACAGAAATTTTGCACGAATACATCATTAAAGGTTTTGCAATGGACGATGAGCGCTTGAAACAAATCAGGCACTTTGGAATAGACTATTTTGATGAAATGCTTGAGCATATTCGTGAGATTCGTTTAAGCGAAAGAAGATTGTATCAGAAAATAACCGATATTTATGCACTTTCTGCCGATTACGATAGCAAATCTGACATTACTCAACATTTTTTTGCTACGGTTCAAAACAAATTGCATTGGGCTATAACAGGCAAAACTGCTGCTGAAATAATTTATTCTGAAGCTGATGCCGAGAAAATATATATGGGTCTTAAAACATGGAAACAGGCCCCAAACGGTAAAATTTTAAAGAGTGATGTAAGTATTGCAAAAAACTACCTAAACGAAGAACATCTAAAAATGCTTCAACGCATTGTAACTTCTTATCTTGACCTTGCCGAAAACAGAGCAATGAACAGGCAAATAATGAACATGAAAGATTGGGAGCAATTTTTAGTTCAGTTTTTAGAACTTGCCGATTATCCTTTGCTTAAAGATAAAGGCAAAATCAGCATGCTCGAAGCCAAATTAAAAGCTGAAAGTGAATACGACAAATTTAGAGTTATTCAAGATGAAAAATACATTTCCGATTTCGACCGTGAAATGAAAAGACTGGAAAAAAGAGGAAATAATGAAAGCACTATTATCTAAATTATTAGCTTCTGATACCGAAACAGAAGTCTTGGAATTTAAAGAAGCAAAAAGACAATATCCGAAAGATAAATTGGGGAAATACTTCTCTGCTCTTAGTAATGAGGCTAATTTAAAAGGTATTGCCAATGCCTGGTTGCTTTTTGGTGTAAAGAATGATAAAAATATTGTAGGTACAAATATTTCTGAAAATCAACTCAATGAGTATAAAAGTGAGATAAGCAATCATACATCACCAATACTTGGTTTTAAAAATACATATCGGGTCAATACAGATAAAGGAACCGTTTTGATGTTGAAAATTCCCGCTGCCCCAATAGGAATGCCTGTATCATGGAAAGGACATTATTATGGTCGGGATGGAGAAAGCCTCGGGGCATTAAATTCAGAAGAATACGAACGCATTAAAAGACAAAACATAGCTGACGACTGGAGCTCGAAAATTGTCAAGGAGGCAGGCATCAATGACTTATCAACCGAAGCAATTGCCAAAGCACGTAAACAATATACCGAGAAAAACCCAAAATTAAAAGATACAATTGCAAGTTGGGACGACAGCACTTTTTTAAATAAGGCAAAAGTCTGTATTAATGGTAAAATTACCCGTACGGCAATTTTACTGCTTGGCAATCCAGAGTCGGAGCATTATATAAATCCTGCCCAGGCAAAAATCACATGGATACTGAAAGACCGTGATAACATTGAAAAAGATTATGCTCATTTTACCTGTCCGCTTTTGATGGAAGTAGAAAATGTATTTGCTAAAATCAGGAATTTAAAATACCGTTACCTGCAAGCTGGCACTCTGTTTCCGGATGAAGTTGACCAGTTTGACCCCTTTATTATTCGCGAAGCCATAAACAATTGCATTGCACATCAGGATTATACTTTGGGAGGCAAGATAAATGTTGTAGAAAGAGAAGATGGCATTTTAACTTTTATCAATTCAGGAAATTTTATTCCGGAATCTGTTGAAAAAGTGGTTGAAGCCGATGCTCCCGAAACCGAATACCGCAACCCGTTTTTAGCAAATGCTATGGTTAATCTGAATATGATTGACACAATAGGCAGTGGTATTAAAAAGATGTTTGTCATTCAAAAAAATAAGTATTTCCCTTTACCGGATTATGATTTCGCAAATAATAAAGTTAAAGTGCAAATTATTGGTAAGGTAGTAGATGAAAATTATGCCAAAAAATTAGCTCAAATGGATGATTTGTCCCTTCAGGATATTATTATGTTGGATAAAGTGGCAAAAAACAAGCTTTTAACTAAGAGTGAAATTAAAGAATTGAGGAAGAAAAAATTGATAGAAGGCAGAAAACCTAATTTCTATATATCGTCATCGGTAGCGAAAGCAACAGGGGAAATGGAAAATTATATCAGAATGCGAGGTCTTAAAGATGATTATTATAAGGAGTTGATTTTACAGTTTATTGAAAAGAATAAGAGTGCAAATAAACAAGAAATTGAAAAATTAATAATTGATTTGTTGCCTGATATTTTAGATGATAAGAAGAAAAAAAATAAAGTGCGTAATATTATTTATGCCATGTCGAAAAAAGATAATAGTATTATAAACATAGGAAGCCGAAGACATCCTAAATGGATAAAAGTATAACTAAAATTAATGCATCTTTAGTAATACTTTAGTAATACTTTTAGTAAATAGATACATAAATAGAATTTCAAATCATAGATAATCAGTTATATAGACGTGGTTATGCTTATTACTAAAAAGATAAATTTGATAAACTTTAGACATTTTTAGATAAACTTTTAGACATTAAAGAGAAAATAATATGCAAAATATAGTAAGCGTACAATACAAACAAACAGGTAAAAGCAAAAGTACCAATACCTACGGAATGCGTGAAATGCAGGAGCGTGCTTTTGAATATAGAGATGCCCAGTATTTATTAATAAAGTCTCCGCCTGCTTCGGGAAAATCTCGTGCCTTAATGTTTATAGGTTTAGATAAATTGGTAAATCAAGGCATTAAAAAAGTAATTGTTGCTGTGCCGGAACGTGCCATTGGTAGTTCGTTTGCTAAAACCAATCTGAAAGAGTTTGGTTTTTTTGCCAATTGGAAACCCAACGACAAATACAACCTTTGTACTCCAGGCAGCGATGGCAGTAAAAGTAAAGTACAGGCATTTCATAATTTTATGGATAGCGATGAGCAACTTTTAATTTGTACACACGCCACATTGCGTTTTGCTTGCGAAGAGTTAGACGAAAAGGAGTTTAACAATACACTGTTGGCAATTGATGAATTTCACCACGTTTCGGCAGATGCCGGAAATCGTCTGGGCGATTTGCTTCGTGATATAATGCGAAAATCATCTGCTCATATTGTTGCAATGACTGGTTCGTTTTTTAGAGGCGATAGTGTACCAATTCTACTTCCCGAAGATGAAGAGAAATTCACCAAAGTAACATACAACTATTACGAACAATTAAATGGATATGATTATCTAAAATCATTGGGAATTGGTTATCATTTCTATCAAGGAAAATATACCAATGCTATAATGGAAATTTTAGATACCGATAAAAAAACCATTTTGCATATTCCAAATGTCAACTCTGGCGAATCTACCAAAGACAAGCACAATGAAGTTGATTTTATTTTAGATGCCATTGGCGAAGTAATCAAACAAGATGCTGACACAGGGGTGATTTATGTAAAAAGAAATACCGATGGTAAAATTCTTAAAGTTGCCGATTTGGTAGAAGATAATGCGAGTGATCGGGATAAAATTGTTAACTACCTGCGTAAAATGGATTCATTGGATGATATGGATTTAATCATTGCTTTGGGAATGGCAAAAGAGGGCTTCGACTGGCCATACTGCGAACACGCTTTAACCGTTGGTTACAGAGGCTCGTTAACCGAGATTATTCAAATTATTGGCAGAGCCACAAGAGATAGCGATAATAAAATCCATGCACAGTTCACCAACCTGATTGCTCAGCCCGATGCAGCAGATGATTTGGTAAAACTTTCGGTAAACAATATGCTTAAAGCCATTACTGCATCTTTGCTGATGGAGCAGGTTTTAGCTCCTAATTGGAAATTTAAAACTAAAGTAAACGATGAAGACAAAGCAAAACCGGGTGAAATAAAAATTAGAGGTTTAAAAGAGCCAAGTTCAAAACGAGTAAAAGATATTTTAGAATCGGATTTAAACGACCTGAAAGCAACAATTTTGCAAGATGACAAAATGCTAAAAGCAATGCCGGGAAATGTTGACCCGGAAGTCATCAACAAAGTTTTGATTCCTAAAATCATCAAAATAAAATATCCCGATTTATCAGACAAAGAAGTTGAAGAAGTTCGTCAACACGTAGTAGTAGATTCGGTTATCAAAAACGGAGAAATTAAAGAAGCAGGCGATAAACGATTTATAAGAATGGAAGGTTCTTTTGTTGATATTGATGAAATTCAC
>JAKIUH010000382.1 GCA_021647685.1 Bacteroidales bacterium | reverse complement strand
ATAAATACTACCGAAACACCTAACTCTAAAAAGGTAATTGCATTATGTATTTTCTTCAAATGCATTAAGCCATAAAAAAACACAATGTTTATTAATGCAATCAAAGCTGTAAACAAGCCTTTATACTCTGGATTTAATACATCAAGTAAAAAAACACCTGCAGTAAACACAAGCATGTTTAAAGTAATAGTGCCGGATATTTCAAGAGGTATGAACTTTTTTGCGAAACGTAATTTATTGGTTACAATAATTAAAAACAATAAAATATAAAATACAATCAGAAAAAAGAATGCCGCATGATAATGTGTATAATCTTGATATCTTATAGAATGTACTAACCATGTTCCAAAATAAACAATAGTAAATGCAAATGCTTGAAGGTTTAAAAACAAATTGTATTTAAAAAATACAATCATAAATACCCCAATATCCAATACCAAAAGATAATAAAAAAGCATTAACACCTCTTGCCGATTATAATTAATTAGCATAGGCGCAGTATAGGCAGCCAACACAGCAAGTTGCGCCAAAGAAACCCGGTTATAGAAAAAAGATAATAAAACAGAGAATACCGTTAAAGAAATAGTAATAAATAAGGCTTCTCCTGTGCTGAAAAGTTGATAATTATAATAAGCCGAAGCAAAAATATAATACAAGATTCCAAGGGCTGTGCCTGTAATAATTGAACTAAATGCCTTTTGTTTTTTATGAAGAGTATGCGCCAAAAGCAGTAATGCAATACTGCTTATTATAGCCAAAACAATTCTGCCGTAAATATTAATCCATGCATCAAGTATCGAGTAACGTATAAAAAAACCTACACCGACTAATAAAATAATACTTCCTAATACAGTAACAATATTTGCCGAAATAAAATATTCCTGCAAGTAACGTTCAAAGCCGGATTTTTGAATGAAATTATTAAGTTTTAAATACGATTTATAAATTTTAGAGTACTTAAAATCTTTTTTTTTCTTTCGTATCGTGCGGACGCTTGTTTTGGGTGCAATTTTATCTAACTCAACAATTACGGAACCTAATTTACGGTTAATACGAATTACGTATAGTACTAAAAATATAAATAGGACTACAATAACATAAATACCGTATAAACCCAGTTTAAAAAGAAATTCCATCCAAATTATTAAATATTAACGAAAAAAAGTCGTCAAATTTACATTATTTTTTCAAATCCGAAATTAATAAAAACGAATTTAAAAAACTAATAAATTTATTCTGACAGTCTTTCTTTTTAATATGAGCTAAAATCCGCAAACTGTACCTACTATAAACAGAGTCAGCCGGTTTAAGGAGTAATTTTACTTCATAACTTTTTCAGCAATTGCTGTTATTAATTTTCGTGGAGATAATCTCACAAAAAATACCAATAAACTATTTTTAAAACCGTGGATAGCACAAACTTTTCTTTTAATCATTGATTTGTAAGTAAATTCAGCTAACTCTCTTGCTGTTGGCGCATTTTTAAAAGGGTTTTTACTCATTTTGGCAACATCGGCAAATTCGGTTTTTGTAGGTCCCGGGCAAATAGCTGTTACAAATACATTATGTTTTTTTAATTCATGAGCAATGGCTTCCGAAAAGCTTAAAACATACGCCTTTGATGCTGCATATATAGCTATACCGGGCACAGCTTGAAAAGCCCCTGTTGATGCAATATTTATAATATTTCCTTCCCCTTTATCTTTCATGTCCTTACCAAATAATTTGGTAAGTTTTGTCAAAGTCATGATGTTTAACAAAACCATTCCTTCATCACCGGTAATGTTTTTTTCAATAAAATCACCATACACACCAAATCCTGCATTGTTTATAAGAACATCAATATTAATATTCTTTTTCTTGATTTCATCATATAGTAGCTCTGCACTTTTTACCCCTGCTAAATCCATAGAAATTATTTCTACTTTGCCTTTTGTTTTTTCTTCAATCTCACTTTTGATATTTTCAAGATTTTCTTTCCGGCGAGCAACTAATACTAAATCATAGTTTTTTTCTGCAAAAACATAAGCTAAATCTTTTCCAATTCCGCTGGAAGCTCCTGTTATTAAGGTAGTTTGCTTGTCCATCTTTTATTTTCTTAAAAAGTTAATTAATCAATAGGTTTGGCAAAAATACAATAATATTTTCAAAAATCTTATTGGCATATAATTTCAACGGTAGTAAGGCTTATATTTTATAAAAAAATAGCAAATTATCAATTTCACAAAACACATGGGAGCTTATCAGCTATTAAAATTATATAAGCCCATTTTACTCCTTTCTCATTTCAAATTAAATTACTATTTTGCAGGCATTAAAAAACTAAAAAAAAAATATGATGAGGAAGAATTATTTATACCTGTTATTGACATTTTCATTACTGTTTTTCTCAGTACGAGAAATCCATGCTTGTACCAATTTTTTGATTACAAAAGGTGCTACAGTTGATGGTTCAACAATGATTACTTACGCAGCTGATTCTCATTTGTTGTTTGGTGAGCTTTACTATTGGCCTGCTGCTGATTATCCCGAAGGTTCCATGCTTAATATATATGAATGGGATACAGGTAAATATCTGGGGCAAATAAAACAAGTTGCTCATACTTATACTGTAGTAGGCAATATGAACGAGCATCAAGTTGCCATTGGAGAGACTACTTTTGGAGGAAGACATGAGGTATTACACGGATCCGGAATAATTGATTACGGTAGTTTAATCTATATTGCTTTACAGCGATCAAAAACTGCACGTGAGGCAATTAAAGTAATGACCGATTTAGTGGCTGAATACGGATATTACAGCGAAGGAGAATCTTTTTCAATTTCAGACCCTAATGAGGTTTGGATTATGGAAATGATAAGCAAAGGAAAAGATGATAAAGGAGCGGTTTGGGTTGCACGCAGAATTCCTGACGGATATATTTCAGGACATGCAAATCAGGCACGCATTAGAACATTTCCCTTAAACGATCCTGAAAACTGCATTTATGCTAAAGATGTGATTAGCTTTGCAAAAGAAAAAGGATGGTATAAAGGTAAAGATAAAAATTTCAGTTTTACCGACACTTATGCTCCCGTTGATTATGGCGCATTACGCTTTTGCGAAGCAAGAGTTTGGGCAGGTTTTCGTAAAGTAAACAGCAATATGGATAAATACCAAGATTATGCAATTGGTGATAATCCGGATAATGTGATGCCTTTATTTATTAAACCTGATAAAAAACTTACTTTACAAGATGTAATGGGCTTAATGCGTGATCATTTTGAAGGAACACCATTAGATATGACAAAAGACATCGGAGCAGGACCTTTTCACAACCCATATCGTTGGCGTCCGCTTACTTGGGAAGTAGATAGTGTAGAATATTGCAACGAAAGAGCAGCAGGAACACAACAAACAGGATTTTCCTTTGTTGCCCAAAGCCGTAACTGGTTGCCTGACCCTATTGGTGGCATTTTATGGTTTGGTGTTGATGATGTTTCAAGTACCGTTTATACTCCGATGTATTGCAGTATTACCAATATACCAAAAGCTTTTGCTCATGGTAATGGTGATTTAATGACCTTTACCAACGATGCTGCATTTTGGGTATTTAATCAAGTTTCTAATTTTGCATATACACGCTATGATTTAATTCACCCCGAGATTGAAAAAAAACAAAAAGAGCTTGAGAATAAATACATAGCTTATTCAAAAGCAATGGATATTGCTGCTGCAGATTTGTACAAAACAAATAAGGATTTAGCTATTGAGATGCTTACTGAATTTTCTGTAAATCAAGGAAACAATACCTTAAAAGAATGGCAGGAAAAAGGTAAGGATAAAGGCAGTATTTTCAAGAAGGTCAAACTTGATAAAGATTACCGCCTCCCGGACAATAGCCCGCATATCGGAAAATATGGACGGCAAATGAAAGATGGTAGTGCGCTGATGAATAAAGCGTTGCTAAGTCACTAACGTGAGGTATACTTAGCCGTAAGCGTAGGGCATGGCTGCGTTATAAGGAGAATCACAATGCGTAATGTTTCCGCTGCACATCGGCGCGGATTTACCTTGATCGAATTATTAGTGGTGATCGCCGTGATTAGCATTCTCGCGGCATTATTGCTGCCCGCGCTTCAGAAAGCCGTGGCGACCTCGCGCAGTATCACCTGCGTCAATCAACAAAAACAGCATTATTTGGCTGTTCATTTGTACCTTGATGAGTGGGAAGTATACCCACCCCTGTACC
>JAKIUH010000381.1 GCA_021647685.1 Bacteroidales bacterium | reverse complement strand
CTATTTTATTCAAGTACTGCTTAATTTGTTCAACCGCTTTTTCAATACCACCTGCAAAATCAATATGATTATCTTTAATCATAATCATATCGTACAATCCCATACGGTGATTTTCGCCACCGCCAATTTTTACTGCCATTTTTTCAATGGCACGCAATCCGGGAGTCGTTTTTCGGGTATCGAGTACCTTTGTTTTCAAACCCCGAAGTTTTTCAACATAGCGGTTGGTGTTGGTGGCTATTCCGCTCATGCGTTGCATAAAGTTTAAAACCAAGCGTTCGGCTTGTAAAATAGAATGGGTTTTGCCCGAAACATAAAAAACAATATCACCCGGTTTAACCTTAGTTCCATCGTTAATGAAAACTTCTGTTTTTAAATCTTTATCAATTTTATTAAAAATGGCTTGCGCAATTTCCACACCGGCAATAATACCGCTTTCTTTTACCAAAAGCTTTGCTTTACCCTTTGTTTCGGAAGGAATACACGAAAGTGAGCTGTGGTCGCCATCGCCAATATCTTCCTTTATGGCTAAATCAATTAGCTTTTCAATATTCTTGCTTAAAAAGTTGGTGTTGTTCATGGTTTTTGTTTAAAAATTTGGGCAAAAATAAAGTATTAGTTTGAAAAATAAATTTTTTATTTTATTCCTCTTCCACCACCTCACTAATTACCAGCTGACTAACTGTTGTTTTTTTATGATTTTTTCGATAGGCAATAAAAATACGAAAGTTTCTTTTACCGGCTTTGAGTAGTGCCACAGCGTAATTAATATTTTCGTCAAAACTTTCACTTTCAAGGGTAAACGATTGCGGCTTGTTATTACTGAAAAAATTTTTAATAATCAGTTCAGCTTGAGCTTTACTATATACATCCCCTTTATCAAGCAGCATTAAATCAATATTTTTACCAAAATACGAAGCTAGTTTTTCTGAATTACCTAGTATAAAAGCATTTTTTAATTCTTCGGGAAAAATAGATTGACTTTTCATTTCCAAAGACTGAAACATGAATAGTAATAAAATAATAACAGGGGCTTTTAAAATTAAGTTCACTTTTATTAATCGTTTTTTTTGAACTTAAGGCTACAAAAACCAAACCAGCAAATATTTTATTATCTCAGACTTATTAACAAACATATTATTTTCTCAAAATAATCAATCCAACATGACTTTTTTATAAGTATTTTTGTATTTTTGAAAAAAACAATTAAAATTTGTTTATGAATATAAAGTTTGTATTAATCGGCAAAACTTCTTTTAAATTTGTACAAGAAGGAATGGATATGTACTTCCGGCGTTTAAAACGTTTTGTTGATTTTGAAATCAGTATTATTCCCGATATAAAAAATCAAAAAAAAACAACAAATCAACAAATAAAAGAAAAAGAAGGTAAATTAATTTTAAAACAAGTAAAATCAAATGATTTTTTAATTTTGCTTGATGAAAAAGGAAAGAGTTTAAACTCATTAAAATTTGCTGATTTTATACGCAATAAACAAGATACAGCTACAAAGCAAATAATTTTTGCAGTAGGCGGAGCTTATGGTTTTTCAAATGATGTTTATAAAAGGGCAGATTTTTTGCTCTCTATGTCAGCTATGACTTTTTCGCATCAAATTATACGGCTTTTTTTTATGGAACAAATTTACAGAGCATACAGCATAATTAACTCATTACCTTATCATAACGAATAAAACCGAATGGATAAATACAAAAAAAATATCAGATATTTGATTGCCTCAATAATATTTACTTTGGCGGCTATATTTATCCAAGAATACCAATCAAAGCCGGATAATTATAAAATTGATACAATAGAATTTAGTAAAATACTTTATCAAAAAGAAGATAAAATAGCCGAATATTTGAATGATGTATTTAATAAAAGCAGTTTGTATATTGACAGTACTAAAACTGATTTATTTGAAATAAACAAACAAGTTAATTTTAAAGAACTTAGTGATAAGGGGCTGACAATTGCCGTTTTTTTACACGATAGCTTGCGTTTTTGGACAGATAACGGTATTGACTTACCTATTAAATATTCAGAAAGTAATTTAAACAATAATGTTCTTCGCTTAAACAATGCTTGGTTTTTGGTAAAACATATTCATGCAAAAAATATTGATGTTATCGGCTTAATATTGCTAAAACATCAATATTCCTTTGAAAATGAGTATCTTAAAAATAGTTTTCAAAAAGATTTTAAACTTTTACCTTCGGTAAAAGTTTCATTGGTCTCTTTATCATACAGTTTTGATATAAATGACCGGCAAGGCAACTTTCTTTTTTCCTTAGTACCTGTAAACACAATCTTTTCAAGCAGTATTGATTGGCAACTAATCGGCACACTTTATTTTCTGGCTTTAATATTTATCCTGTTGTTTTTAATAAAATGGTTCCGGCAAATACGCCTGCAACAAGCAAATGCCGAAAATATAATTCTTTCGGTAATTGCTTTTATATTATTTGCACGTTATTTAATGCTCGAATTCAAATATCCATTTCAAATCTATTCATTGGATTTTTTTGATCCGGGTTATTTTGCGGTATCGTATTTTTTCCCTTCGCTTGGCGATTTTTTAATTAATGCTTTATTGATTTTATTTTTCACAATAAGTTTTTTCATTGTTTTTAGAAAAGGAAAATTTGTTCGTAAATTCAAACAAAAAAGTAAAGTTATAAAACAATTAATCGTATTTTTTACTTTTATCCTATTAATAGGCTTTTTTAATCTCATTGTATTTTATATTAAAAGCTTGATTTTTAACTCAAGCATTGTACTTGAAGCATATAAAATTCTTGAAATAAACATACTGAGCATCACGGCTTATTTTATCATTGCCGTATTAATTGCCTCATTTTTAATTTTATTTGATCAAATATCATTTATAGGAAGACAACTTGCTCGTAAAAGAGCATTTGTTACACTTTTTATATTAGCAATAATTATTTTTTACGGGATCACTTTTTTATTAAAAACGGCTTCGTCCTTATCATCTCTCCCCTTTTTATTAGCTCTGTTTCCCGTATTCTTTTACATATACTTTTTGTCTAAAAGATATCACTATTATTTTTATATTATTATGATTATGATAAGTTCGGCTTACGTAGTTTTATTTGCAAATGCCGAGCTAAAACAAAAAGAACAAAACAAAGCAAAAATATTAATATCAAAACTACAAACCGAACGGGATTTAGTACTTGAACATTTATTAAGTACCGTTGAGCAAAAAATAATAGAAGATAAAACACTTCAAAACATAGTGTATAAACAAGACAAGCAACAATTGGATTTAATTTATAATTATCTTATAAAAAAATATTTTAAAGGATATTTTAAAAAATATGATTTAGATATTTTGCTTTGCAGCGATGATATGGAGTTTGATAAAAATAACCGGCTTGAATATTGCGCTGGTTATTATGCTGAACAAGTTGATAAATACGGAAAAAAACTACAATCTTCCGACTTTTATTATATGGATAATCACAATGGACGGGTCAGTTATTTTGGTGCAATCAATTATTACGACACAATACCACGATATAGCTTGTACATTATACTCGATTCTAAATTAATTACGGGAGAAATAGGCTACCCTGATTTACTTATTGAAGGAACCGTTAAATCAAGCAATAATTTAAACAAATACTCATACGCAAAATACAGTTCAGGAGAGCTTAAAAGCAGATTTGGGAATTTCCCTTACGATTTGAATGATAAAATGTTTGCAAAACTACCCATTGGTTACTCAATGATAACCATTGACAATTACGACCATTTTATTTATAAGTCGCAAAACAATAATTTAATAATTCTTTCAAAAACCAAAACCAAAACATTGGATTTAATAATTGCCTTTTCTTATGTATTTGTATTTTTCAATCTTCTTTTACTTATAAGTCTGGCAATAATAAATTTGCATTCATTACTTTATCAAGCACAATTAAATTTTGAAAATAAGTTATTGATGTCGATGATTTTTGTACTTACGCTAACTTTTTTAATGGTTGGAGCAGGTACTGTTTACTATAATGTTCAGCAATTTGAAAAAAACAACAATAAAAACATTACCGAAAAATTAAAATCGGTGCTTAAAGATATTCAATTAGATAATTTTTTAATCAGTACAAAGGATAGCTTAATCTACAAACAAAAATTAAACGACTTATTACGTAAACAAGCCGATGTTTTTTATACAGATATTAATTTATATGATTTAAAAGGCAAATTAATAGCCTCCTCA
>JAKIUH010000380.1 GCA_021647685.1 Bacteroidales bacterium | reverse complement strand
CCTTCTTGTAATTTGGCTTCTGCTTCAATCATTTTAGCTTTGGCTTCCAGCTCTTTTGCTCGGTCTTCGGCTCTGCGTTGTTCTGATTCTGTTTTTGCAATTATTTTATTAATTTCAGCATGTTCTTTCTTTATATCTGCATAAGTATCCGTACCGATTTCCAGTTTGGGGATACTGACATCTAATACTTCGTAGGCACTTCCTTTGTTAAGTGTTGTTTCTTTTTTGTTAATTAATTCAATTTCATCTTCGCTGAGGTATTGAAAATCTTTTTTATCTACAGTTCCGTTTAATCGTTTAAAAACATTTACTGCGATATCGTCTAATGATTCCATTACTTGCCTGAACGTATCATATTGTTCTACTTCTTTGGTAATGGCTTCGTTCACACGGTCGTTAAGTATTTCATCTTTTGAACCTCTAAGATACATATCAATTTTTCCGCGTACCGTAACATTTGGAAAAAGTTTCATACTTATCCCGTCTTTTGATAAAACCTCCTCGGGTTTAATGTTAATTACTTTTGGGTTTACAGCCCAACTAACAACTTCATTTATATCGTGCCCCTCACGATCAAGGCGGATACCTCTTTTGTAGGTAAACTCAACATGCTCTTTTCGAGCATAATTTACCGCAAAAATTACTTTAATAACGTCACGTTTTTCAACTACATCTGCTTCAAGTTGTTCGGGGTCAACATCTATATTTAAGCGCTTGGCTAATGAAAGAGCTTTTACATATTTAAACATGCTGCCACCGGCAAGTTCTATGTCCATTAATTTTTCTTTCTCAACCAAAATGCCTGAAAATTTGGCAATTTTAAAGGTTAAGTAAACCAAACCAATATCCGAACCAATGCGTGAAAGATTTTCATAATCTTCAAAACTTAAATCAATACCTGAACTTTTAGTTTTAATCCAAACATTAATCAATTTTACAATATCGCCACCTTGTGCCAAAAAAGAGCGTAAACGCGGCAAACTAATTTCAACATTTGACTGTTTTGCTTTAATAAGCCCTAAGGCAAAGCGGATAACATCTGCTCCTGCCGCACGAAAACTGTTCAAAACACTAATGGGCGTATCAATTCCTTCTTGACGCAATTTAATTACTGCCGAAGTTAACTCGTTTACATTACCCCCTTGCGATAAATATTCGCTTAAACCTTTTATGGTAATATCTTTAACTCCTTCTTGGTGTGCCATAATTAATGCATTAACCACTTCTCCAATATCACCTCCAAGTAAATGATATTTTTCCAAATCTTTTAATTTAATTGCTTCGCCGGCATTTTTAGCATCAATCAGATGAGTTAAGGTGGTTTCAATATCACCACCTTCAATAATAAATTTTTCAACATTTCCAAGTCCGATATCCAAATCTAAGTGCTTGGCTTTGAGCAAGGCTTCAACTGTTTGTTCAATATCGCCATTTAGTCCAAAATATACTTCAAGGTCGGCATAACGAATATTTAAACCGGCTTGCTGTGCTTTAATCAATGCTCGTGACGAAGTATCAAAAAGCTCTTCTTTCAAGCGTTTAATATTGTCGCCCTTAGCCATGTATATTCTGTTCTCTTTAAATTCAGATAATAAATCCGATGCAAAAAAACTTACAATTCGATTTACCAGTTCCTCATACTCCCTGTTTTCATCTTCTTCATTTTTTTCCTTTTTCTTTTTTCCTGCTTGTTCTTCTGCTTTCTGCAGATTATTATCTTCGATAATATTTGCAATGCTTTTACGGTATGCTTTCAATTGAGCTTCTAAATACCTGAACTTTGCTTTTTCCGAACGGTTTTTTTTAATCCCTTGAATTACGAGGTCTTTGTCGGCTTTTACCGATTCTATTAAACGGTTGATTAAATCTAAAATACTTCCACTTAGGATATAATATCCTCCGATTCTTTTTAGTCTTAATTCGCCCTGGGTATAAGATTGATTAAATTCGTAAATTGATAGTGCAACTTCTCTATCTATGAGTTTGTAAAAATCTTTTTGAACATCTATTGAAATTATCGCTCCTCCTTTTCTTGCACTAACAATAAGTTTGTAGATTAAGGATGCCGGAATCCTTCGCAAATACATTTCAATAAAATGATACAAAAACTGGAAGAGGTTCATTTCCAGATTTGACGCTTTTACATAATGCCATATACTTGCAGATTTATTGTAAAAATATGCAAACACGGCTAATGCAAAGATTGCAATTAAGGAGACAAAAAGAAATACAAACTCAATTGACATGATAATATATTAAATTCTACTTTCTAAAATAATGCGATTACACATTGAATGATTATCTAATCTACAGAATTAATCATCTTTACCTTTCTTTTTACCCGGTTTTGAGATAGATTCTCTCATTTCGGTATCTGCAATAATATTTTTCATATTGTAATAATCCATCACGCCCAAATTTCCTTCACGGAAGGCTTGTGATATTGCTTTTGGAATTTCAGCTTCGGCTTCAATTACTCTGGCTTTCATTTCTTGTGCTAATGCTTTCATCTCCTGCTCATGAGCAACAGCCATTGCCCTGCGCTCTTCTGCTTTGGCTTCGGCTACTTTTAAATCGGCTCTTGCCTGATTTTCTTGTAGTTCGGCTCCAATATTTTTACCTACATCTACATCGGCAATATCAATAGATAGTATTTCAAAAGCAGTACCTGCATCTAAACCTCTGCCAAGAACCAATTTTGAAATTGAGTCAGGATTTTCCAACACTTCTTTATGAGAGTGTGATGAACCGATTGCCGATACAATACCTTCACCAACACGAGCCAATACCGTTTCTTCGCCGGCACCACCCACCAAATTTTCAATAGATGCACGCACTGTAACTCTTGCTTTGGCGATTAATTGAATACCGTCTTTTGCCATAGCTGCCACCGGTGGAGTATTAATAATTTTTGGATTTACCGACATGTGTACGGCTTCTAATATATCACGCCCTGCTAAATCAATAGCTGTAGCTGTTTTGAACCCTAATGGCAAATTGGCTTTTTCGGCTGAAATCAAAGCATTTACTACAGCTCCAACATGACCTCCTGCAAGGTAATGTGCTTCTAAATCATCTCTTTTTAAATCAATGCCTGCTTTTTTTGACGCAATCATTGCATTTACTATTATTGATGGTGGTACTTTACGCCAACGCATAAATACTAATTGCAACAAAGATATTCTTACATTGGTAATTTGTGCTTGAAACCATAAACCGATTGGCACAAAATATAATAAAATCATAAAGCCGATGATAAATACCACCGTCCAAGCTAAATACATTCCTAATACACCCATTTTTTTATTTTTTTAGTTTTACAATTATTTTATTTCCTTTCACTTTAATTACCTCAACATCTTCATTTTCATCAATTAGTCCGTTTATCGATTCTGCTTCTACAAAAAGTCCGTTTATCGATACCGTTCCGCGCGGAGCCAGTCGTGATATGCTTTTACCTTTATCACCAAGCGTAATTTTTTGGCTTAAATCTTCCTTTGCTTGCGAGTTAATCTCTGTGTTCAAGGCTATTTTTTCCCATGTTTTGGATTTGAATGCGCCATAAAGGACTAATATCAATGCAAAAACAGTTCCTGCAAGCACATAATGTCCGCCGGGAGTTCCGTATTTTGAATAAGCCATAAAAACACCGCCAATTAACATTAGTAAACCACCCACTCCGGCGATAGTGATGCCCGGAACAACAAAAAATTCCAAAAGAATCAGTACAATTCCTAATATTATTAATGCGATGATTGCTGATAATGCCATTTTGCTAATATACGATTTAATTTTTATAAACTACTTTAATATCTTTGGTTTTTATGCTCCAGTTTTATATTGCTTCTAGTTCTATTCGATACCTGTATTTAATCCTCGGTCATTTAATGCATCTTTCATAGGCTTCAACAGAGCATAGCTTCCTTTTTTTATAATGCTTTTCCCTTTATAATGTGCAATAAAAGCACATTGAGTTGCCTGATCGGTACTGTGCTTGCAAACTTTTATCAATGAATTGATTACGAAATCAATAGTATTAAAATTATCATTATACAAAATCAGTTTGTACTCTTCTTTTTTATCCGATAAAAATGAATTAGAATTTTCTTTGTCCGGATATTGTTTCATCGTTTTAAAATTTAAAATTACGAATAACAATAAGGGGCTTTTTATTTGCTTAATTTAATTGCCTTGCTAACCGGTATTTTTTTATTTCCGTTAAAAGCAATCACAAAAACATCTTTTTTCCCTTTTAAATATAAGTCT
>JAKIUH010000379.1 GCA_021647685.1 Bacteroidales bacterium | reverse complement strand
ATATTGCTTACGACTTTCAGAAACGAGGAGGGTGGATTACCGATTCAGGTTTAAATACCTTTAGAAAAAATACCGTTCAGATGTTTTCTGAGTCATCTGTGTTTTTGCAAAATAAAGATGTAGAAAAGGAGTTCGTTTTAGGCAAAATTGTTGATTTAAAGCCAAAACTGAATTATGAGCATTTAGGTATTGAAGCTCACCCAATTTGGCGAAGTGGTAAAGCTATTTTTATTCCGGTTAAAATTTAATTATTATGAATGACCTGTTAAATAAGAAATACAATCTCGAACTTGAAGTGCTTACTCCTCTTCATGTTGGAGCAGGACAAGAAAAGGATTGGATGAAAGGTGCCGATTACATTGAAGATGGCAATAAAATTTATATTTTAAATCATAAAAAAATTGCCAAAGAAATATCGGCTAATGAGTTATCTAATTTTTTAGTAGAAAAAAATGATGAAGGCTTAAAAAATAAAATTTCCAGATCGTTAGAAGAAGTGTCGTATAAAGTATTTGAAAAAACCGCATCGACTGATAACGATATTAAAACTTTTATAAAAAACGGACTTACCAATAAACCTATTGTTCCCGGGAGTTCCATTAAAGGAGCTATTCGGTCTATATTATTAAATTATTTCATCGATAATCCAAATAATATTGACCGAAGAGATAAAAGGTTTGAGGAAAAAGTATTTGGTTCGCCCAATAACGGCGATGAATTTATGCGATTTATCAAGATTGCTGATGCTCAATTTGATAAAACAGAATTGGTTAATACTAAAATATTTAATCTTTATAAAGATGATAATAACTTTAACGGAGGTTGGAAAAAATCAGGGAAACAAACGAATGCAAATTTTGATGCAACAGGATTCAATACTATTTACGAAGTAATAAAACCCTCGGAAACGGGTGAATTGTCTATTGCTCTGTCTGATAAAGCATTTGATAATTTTTATAAAACTAGTAAACCTGAGAAAAAGAATGAAATACTTCATTCAGAGCCATCAAAAAAACTATTTGCAATTATCAACGAACACACAAAAAAATATATAAATAAACAGATAGCCTTTTTTGAAAAATATGCTAATAACGAAACTGATAAAATTATAGATTCATTAAATGCGGTTTTATCTCAAATACAAAAAAACAATACTTCTTGCGTATTAAAAATGTCAGCCGGTAGTGGTTTTCACTCTATTACAGGTGATTGGCAATTCGATGATTTTTCGATTGATCAAGTAATTGATAAAACCAATAGAAAGGGTGATGTCATTGGGCATATTTCCAAATTTAAAGGAGATATATCTGCCAAATCCCGAAAAATAGCAATTGATGGTGATGCTTTTTATTTAATGGGTTTCGTAAAATTAACTATCCTTTCAGAAGAATTAAAGGCACAACGAGAATCGGAAAGAGAGGCTAAGATAGAAGCTGAGCGTAAGATTAAAGCAGAAGAGTTGGCAAAAGAGAAAGCTGAGCAAGAGAGAATAAAAGCGGAACAAAGAGCTAAAGAAGAAGCTATACGCAGAGATGAGGAAGAAAGAATTGCAAACGAAAAAGCTGAACAGGAAGAAAAGGAAAGATTGCAGAAGGAACGTGAAGATAAATTAAAACAAGCACAGGAAGCTAATGCTGCTAAAAAAGAAGAATTAAAAAGCACAGGCTTACTAACTCTTGCTAATATAGATGAGTTCACTAAAGGAAAAAATATAATTAAGGATTATAAAAAGTTAAAAAAATCCATCGATTTATCACAGTTTGAATATATTAAAGATTTTATCAAACGAAGTATTAATAAGGATAATAAGAAATGGAAGAGCGTGAAACGAGACAATTGGAAGGACGTTAAATCATGGGTAGGCCAAGAAACCGCCCAGCAATGGTACAATGAACTAAGCAACAAATAAAATAAACCGCTACATCCAGCAATGGGCAGAAGGTTTAAAAAAAAGTATCATCAGGGAATATATATTATTTAAAGAGCTAGAAATGAGTGTTATTATGCAAGTAAAATTTAGAAAAGTTAAAATATAAAGATGTCCAACCTGAAATCCATATCACCATTATATTCAACAATCCGTGAAATAATCAATGAGGCAAGGGCTTCGGTAAGCCGAACGGTTAACTTTGTTGTTGTTCTACAAAACTGGGAGATAGGCAGAGCCATAGTCGAGGAAGAGCAAAAAGGAGAAGCAAAAGCCGCTTATGGAAAATATTTGATCAAAGAATTATCGCTAAAGCTGATCGATGAATTTGGGAAAGGGTACAGCCAACAACATTTAAAATTTTGTAGGCAGTTTTATAATCTTTACCCAATTGGTCACGCACTGCGTAGCCAATTGCAACCGGAAGAAAATAAACCTGATGGAAAAAGCTACGCACTGCGTAGCCAATCAGGGGATTTTAGCTCTGAGGAATTATTATCGAAAAGCCACCCTTTATTTCAAATGCTAAGCCCAAAACTTACATGGACTCATTATAGGGTTTTGTTAAGGGTTGAAGATGCTGATATCAGGGATTTTTATATCAAAGAGTCCATAATCAATAATTGGAGTTATAGGGCACTCGACCGTCAAATTAAATCTTTGTATTACGAACGATTATTGTCTTCAAAGGAAAAACAGCCGGTTGTTGCCGAAATGATAGAAAACACAAAGAAACTACAAGCTGAAGATGTGCTAAAAGACCCTGTAGTCCTTGAATTTCTACAACTAAAAGAAAACAGGCACTATCTTGAGTCGGAACTCGAACAGGCATGGATAGATAAAATGAACGATTTTTTATTGGAACTTGGAAAAGGTTTTGCCTTTGTGGCACGACAAAAACGCATTTCGTCCGAAACAAAGGACTTCTATATTGATTTGGTATTTTACAATTATCTGCTTAAATGCTTTGTACTTATTGATTTAAAAACGGAAGAGTTGAGCCATCAGGATATCGGGCAAATGGATATGTATGTGCGCTTATACGAAGATAAATATAAACCAAAAGGAGATAACCCCACCATTGGCTTGATACTTTGCACTTATGCCGATAAAACCATTGTGAAATACTCGGTTTTGAATGAAAGCAAACAACTTTTTGCATCAAAATATAAACTTTACTTACCTAGTGAAAAAGAATTACGCGAGGAATTGGAAAGAGAAAGAAATCAAATAGAATTTAATATTAACAAATAATATAATGAACCGCTACATTCAACAACTAATAGAAGATTTCGACCGGGCAGGGAAAAAACCTGTGCCCGAAATTAATTTTGGCGAGAGCTACGAGGAGTTCGAAAAGCAAATGCATGAAATTGAGGAAGGCAAGCTTATACCGGCAAAAGAAAAAATAGGTGTAAGTTATGAGGAACTGCCGCCGGTAGAAAAGATGACTGACGAACAAACTCAAAATCTTCTGGAAGCCATGCTAAATGCTTTGTCGGCACGAGGTACGGATATAACTTTTCCGGGCGATGGTATTCCTGTAAAACTGGCTTATACAGAATTGCGCAATCATTTTAAGGAGGGTTTTCACTCGATACCCGGTTGGGTTATTGATTTCTGTAGCGGTTGGTGCCCCGACTGTGCTTTTGTTGATTATTGTAGTACAAAAGATGATATTTGGACAAAAGATGAATTAGAAAAAGAGAAAGCTAAATAGACAAAATTATTCTTTGTACAATGCAAAAAACAATATATGAGTGAGCTCCGAAAAGTCCAAAAAATGAAATATAGTAACCCGATTAATTTGTAATCTACTAAAAAATCAGACTTAATAAATTTCTATGTTTTACGAAACTATACATCGGATAACTTTTCGGATATTACAGTTTATTAAACTAATTTACGCGAATGAAACGAGCATGGCAAGCTTTGGCACACAGGTGGATGATTATATGCGAGATACATATGTTGCCATTAAAAAACAAATAATTATAAACATATGAAAATACTTCACACTTCCGACTGGCATTTAGGACATCGCTTGCACGAGCAATCGCAACAATACGAGCAAAAGGAATTTCTGGAATGGTTAATTCAGTTTGTTAGTACAGTCGAAATTGATGTGCTGCTTGTTGCCGGCGATATTTTTGATACCGGGTATCCCTCGTCGCAAAGTATGGAGTTGTTTTATCGTTTTCTTGCCCAATTGTATCGCAACACACAATGCAAACAGGTAGTTATGACCGCCGGAAACCACGATGCTCCGGGAACAATAAACGCCCCGGGAAGTTTTGTCCGGAATTTCGATATAAGCCTTATCGGAAAAGCAACAGAAAATATTGAAGAC
>JAKIUH010000378.1 GCA_021647685.1 Bacteroidales bacterium | reverse complement strand
TTCCTAAAAAAAGACGGATTGAAAGGAAAACGTATTGGTATTTATAAAGCACCATTAGGCATTAATTACAAAGTAGATACACTTTTCAATGAAGCGGTTAAATTTTTAAAGAGTCAAGGTGTTGAAGTTTTTGAAATTGACAGGATTGGAGCACCACGTACAGGATATTATTCATTCCAAATTATGCTCTATGAATATAAAGACGGCTTAAATAAATATTTTAAATCCTTAGGTGAAAATGCCCCGATTAAAAGTGTTGAAGATTTAATTTCATTTAATAAAAAAGATTCTGTAGAACTCAAATTTTTTAATCAGGCATATTTGGAAATGGCACAAAAGAAAGCAGGATTAGATACTGATGAATATAAAGATTTTCTTAAAAAAATGCTACGTGGAAGCCGTGAAGGAGGTATTGACAGTGTAATGAATTTATATAATTTAGATGCAATAATTGCTCCAACAGGTGGTCCGGCATGGAAAACCGATCATGTAAACGGAGACAGCTTTCAGCTGGGCAGTTCTTCGCCTGCTGCACAAGCCGGCTACCCCAGTATTACAGTACCTATGGGATTTGTTGGCGAATTGCCGGTAGGCATATCCTTCTTTGGCAGAGCATGGAGTGAGCCGGTTTTAATTGAAATTGCCTATGCCTATGAACAAAGAACAAAACATCGTAAAATGCCGGAATTTTTAACACACGATTAAGGGTATATTGTTTACATTAAGGACTTGTTTTATTAATAAAACAAGTCCTATTCTAAAATTAAAATAAATAGTTTTGTTGCAGAACCAAAATAAACAGGTAATTTGAACCTAAATTGAGAATATGCAAAATATTATAGAAAAGTTTTACAAAGCATTTGCTATTTTAGATGTAGAAACGATGTTATCATGCTATCATCCTGACATTGTTTTCAGCGATCCGGCTTTTGGAAAACTTAGCGGAGATAAGGCAAGAAATATGTGGAGAATGTTATGCCATTCGCAAAAAAAAGAAAATTTTATTATTAATTGGTCTGCAATTAATTTTGATGAAAGAGCCGGAACTGTAAAATGGGAAGCCTTTTATACTTTTAAAAACACAGGAAGAAAAGTTCACAATATTATTTCAGCTAAATTTAAGTTTAAAGACGGATTAATTATTGAGCATATTGACAATTTTAACATAGGACACTGGGCGAAACAGGCATTAGGTTTTAAAGGATATTTGTTTGGCGGAACTTATTTTTTCAAGAAGAAGCTTCAAGCAAGTACCAATCGTTTGTTAAATAAGTTTGAAAACAGCATACTTCGTAAATGATTACAAAAAAATCAATATCAGTAAAACAAGCTTTAGTAAAAGTACAAAATTTATGTGCTCGGTCTGAAAAATGCAAAGCAGATATTCGCAAAAAACTCTATGAGTGGCAAATTTCAAGTTCCGAGAGTGAAAAAATAATCGAATCGCTGGTTCAAGATAAATTTATTGATGAATTGCGCTATGCTGAATATTTTGTTCGAGATAAATTTCGTTTTAATAAATGGGGTCGCATAAAAATAGCCTACACATTAAAGTTGAAACAAATTCCACAAAACATTATTGAGCAAGCATTGCTTGAAATCAAGGAAGAAGAATATCGCGAAAGCATAAAAAATGAAATAATGAAAAAACAAAAAAATATAAAAGACACAGAAACCTATAAGCTCAAAGAAAAACTGATCCGGTTTGCCCAAAGCAGATGCTATGAATTAGATATTAGTTCGGATATAATTGAAAAAATAACAACAGAGAATTAGCCTGTATTACAAGGCTTCTAAAAAAAAAGTAGCATAAAAGAGCTAACTTACCGCATAGTCACAAAGTCTATGAATAGAATGAAAAAGTCAAAAATATCAAGTGGTAAAATCAGTTTTTAATTCGACAAAGTATTTGATAAATGACTGAAAAGAAATCGATAAATTAAGCCTAGGTTTTAAAATATACTTCAAACTTTTTTGTTAAACTTCAAATCGTCTGACGACAGGAAGACATTTGAACGTTTCTTGGTATTTACCACAAACGTTTTAAAATCCAGCTGGGACGTTCAAAAGTTTATAAACTCAGAACAACTGACTCAAAGGGAATTAAAATGAGCCCCAAAAATAAATTTCGCTAAGTAAAAATCTGCGTAAATCCTATTAATCTGTGGATAAAAAAGGTTTGTATCCCGCAGCTATTTGGTGCTAAAACGGGCACAAGCCCGAATCCTGTTCAAAACAATGTTTCACATTGATTATCAACACTATAAAAATATACAGGTCAGTTATTCTGATAGTAAAACAGGATACACACTTTTTAAGATACTACCGAATAGATACGGATTAATCATCAAAACCACGTTCTAAAATTTTATCTAAATCATCCTGTGTATCAATGGAGATGTTTTCATGTTCGGTTTCCAGTACCCTGATTTTAAATCCATGTTCTAACCAGCGGTTTTGTTCCAAAGATTCAGCAATTTCCAATGAAGAAGGCTTCAACTTTGTAATTTTACGTAAAATATCTGTTCGATAACCGTATAAACCCAAATGTTCATAAAAAGTAAACTTATCAAACCATTCTTTTTCTTCTGCGTTTTGTATATAAGGTATGGTAGAACGGCTAAAATAAATCGCTTCGCTATTTATATTCATAATAACTTTGGGACAACTCGGGTCAAAAACCACTTCGGGTTCTGTTATTTTTTTAATTAATGTGGAAATTTCCGTAGTTTCATCCATAAAACTATCGGCAATATCTTTAATTTGTTGTTCTCGTTTTGCACCTTCCTCATCTACTTCTTTAAAACCAGCTGTAATGATAATAACACCTTTGATTTTTTTCTTACCACATTCTTCTAAGACATCTGCAACAAGTGTATTTTTGATAACAACTACTGCAAGATCAATTGGTTTTGGAACATCTAAAACAGATTTGTATGCTTTTTTGTAAAAAACTGTTTCACGTGAGGGACTAATAGGATAAACAGTTCCTTTGAAACCATTCATAATATTTGAGGTAATTGTTGCTCCAACACTTCCTCTTTTGTCAGATGCACCAATCACTGCAATTGATTTTGGAGATAAAATTGGAGAATCTGTCATATTACGTTGGATCTAGGATTTTGTATAATAAAGTTATTCTCAAAAACGTCTGATCTCTAGTTTTAGCTTCCCAGCATTTTTCCGGCTAAATTTTCTTTTCTAGGAATCCATACTATTGTAAGATTAGAAAATTTTCCAATAACACTCCAAGCTTCTCGTGCTAGGTTTCGAAGTTTTTCATTATTTATTGCAAATTCATGATTTAGTTGATTTACAGTGTTTCTAGAATCACTGTAAATTGTGATTTCAACATTTGAATCAACATACTTGTTTAATGCAGAAATTATTGCTAAATATTCAGCTTGATTGTTAGTTAGATCAGATTTTTTTTCATAAAATGAGTCTCCTGTTTCTTTTACAAAATATCCGTATCCACCATTAGAACCTCCAGAACCATCAACATACACACTAATTCCCATCTTTATACAACCTCATAATTTTTACACTAAAATTAACTACTAGCATGTAAATGATTGTGGATATACCTTGAGATACAATTGATGCCATATAGGGATCATAATGTTGTACTGTAAGGAAATAATATTGTAAAACCCATCTAACAACAGTGTAAACTATTTCAGCAATTCCAAGTGATGTGATTAATTTTTTAAGATCATGTTTTAGTTTTACAGTATCAGTACCACCAGATTTTAATTGATACTTTTTTCTGTTATCTAAATAAAATAATCCACTAAAAACAGAAAAATAAATCACATAATCTGTAATTGTAGTATATGTTGTATTTAGATAATCTGTTTGATCAAATAGAATTTGAGCAATTATTGCAGAAATAATTATTGATGCTGCAAATGCAATTAGAATATTTTTGTTGAGTTTTAAATATTCTTGTAACACACTGTTTGATTATTTTTTTAGTACAATTAACTCAATCTAAAGTGATCTTTAGAAAAATTATCAGACCAGCAAATTCTGCAATTCCTACTCCTAACATGTATGGGAATATTTCATTAGAAAAAATCATCTCCATGGAAAAATAAGCAATACCACCAATTACATTATGTAAAAATAACATACCTGCAACAACAATCATACCTAATGGAAGCTGTGCTCTAGTCTTACTAAACATCCTTCCAAATATAGCAATTATAATTCCAAGTATTCCCATATTTGCTATTGAAACAATAGACAAGATTAGAGAGGTAGATTCCATTTAGTAA
>JAKIUH010000377.1 GCA_021647685.1 Bacteroidales bacterium | reverse complement strand
ACCGGTTCAAATCGCTTTGGTCGGAAAATATATTGAGCTGCATGATGCATACAAATCAATTGTAGAATCTTTTGAACATGCAGGTGCTACAAATGAAGTAAAAGTAAAAATAAAATGGGTAGTAGCAGAAAAAGTTACACCCAAAACGGCTGATGATTTATTAAAAGATGTTTCCGGAATTTTAGTAGCTCCGGGATTCGGGCTTAGAGGTGTAGAAGGTAAAATTGAGGCGGTAAAATATGCCCGTGAAAATAAAATACCATTTTTGGGAATCTGTCTGGGGATGCAATGTGCCGTAATCGAATTTGCAAGAAACGTTTTGAAATTGCAAGACGCGCACTCAACCGAAATGCTGCCAACAACACCACATCCGGTAATTGACATTATGGAAGAACAAAAAAGCATTACCAATATGGGGGGTACCATGCGCTTGGGTTCTTATCCTTGTAAAATAAACAAAAATTCAAATGTATTTAAAGCCTATAATCAAGATTTAATTGATGAGCGACATAGACACAGATATGAATTTAACAATGCTTATCAGGAAGAATATGAAAAAGCGGGAATGTATGCAACCGGCATTAACCCCGATTCAAATTTGGTGGAAATAATTGAAATTAAAAATCACCCGTGGTTTGTCGGTGTACAGTTTCACCCCGAGTACAAAAGCACGGTACTTAATCCACATCCGCTTTTTGTGAGTTTTGTAGCCGCAGCATTTAAATTTAAACAATCAAAAAAAATTAATTAAATATAATCAAGTAAGACAAGATGGATAGAAATCAAATAACAGGAATTGTACTGATTGCGCTAATTCTCATTGGTTACAGTTACTTTACTAAACCAACACAGGAGCAGATAGAAAAAGCAAGACAGGAGAAGTTGCGTCAAGATTCTTTAAGAAGAGTGCAGGAAGAACAAGAAAAAATACAAGCTGCAAAATTTGAAACACAAAAAAATGATTCGTTAAATTCAGAATCTATTGTATTAAGTGATACAACAAAAATTGACACAGCAAAAATCAATCAAATCAAAGAATCTTTTGGCTCATTTGGTGATGCAGCTATTGGGAAACAAGAATTTTTTATTCTTGAAAATAATAACATCAAATTAAAAATATCTACAAAAGGCGGAAGACCTTACTCTGTTGAAATGAAAAAGTATAAAAAATTCGATTCTACTGAATTGGTACTGTTTGATGGAGACAGTACAATTTTTGGAATGAACTTTTTTGCCGAAAACCGGAAAATTTCAACCAACAATTTGTTTTTTGTTGCTCAAAGCGATGAAAAAATAATTGATGCATCTCAATCAGAAAAAAAAGCTGTTTTCAGACTCTATGCCGGCAAAGATAAATACATTGAATATACTTATAAATTAAAACCCGAAAGTTATTTGGTCGATTTTGACATCCGGTTTGTAGGAATGGAACATGTAATAGGCAGAAACTCGGGACTTATTGATTTTAACTGGTATGCAAACATTCCAAGTTTAGAGAAAGGTTGGAGCTGGGAAAACAGATATACGGAATTATATTGGAAATACTACCAAGATGATGTGGATTATCTCTCTGCAAGTTCAAAAGAAGATGAAAAAAATATAACAACCCGTATCCGTTGGATTGCTTACAAACAGCAATTCTTTTCTTCAATACTTATAGCGAAACAACCCATTTTAAGTGCAAAATTACGCTCTGAAACATATGATGAAAATCATAAATACCTGAAACGTTTTAATACTAATTTTAGTTTAGAGTATAATGGCGGAAATGATGAAAAATTAGAGTTTGTTTTATTCTACGGACCCAATAAACACAGTATTCTTAAAGGAATAAATGTTATTGAAGATGAAAATCTGGAACTTACAAAATTATTACCATTGGGTTGGACATTGTTTAGAGTAATTAGTGAATGGGCGATTATTCCACTTTTTGACTTTTTAGGCAAATTTATATCTAATTACGGATTAATTATATTATTGATGACCATAATTATTAAAATGGTATTATTTCCGTTTACCTATAAATCTTATGTTTCATCGGCAAAAATGCGCGTTTTAAAACCTCAAATTGATGAAATAAATAAAAAAATACCCAAAGATAAAGCCATGGAACGTCAGCAAGCAACTATGGCATTGTATCGTAAAGCTGGTGTAAACCCAATGGGTGGATGCTTGCCCATGTTGTTTCAAATGCCTATTTTACTGGCAATGTTTTATTTTTTCCCATCTTCGATTGAATTAAGACAACAATCGTTTTTATGGGCACACGATTTGTCCAGTTACGATTCAATTTTCAATTTGCCTTTTAGTATTCCTTTTTATGGAGATCATGTAAGTTTATTTACGCTTCTTATGGCTGTTTCAATGATTTTTAGTACAAAAATGAACAGCAGCCAGATGCAGGGTTCCAGTGAACAAATGCCTGGAATGAAAATGATGATGTATATGATGCCGGTAATGATGTTGCTTTGGTTTAACCAATATTCAGCAGGTTTAAGCTATTATTATTTTCTTTCAAACATTATCACCATTGGACAAACAATGATTATCAGAAAATATGTTGATGATGATAAAGTTCTACTAAAACTGAATGAAAACAAGAAAAAGCCTAAGAAAAAATCAAAATTTCAAGCAAAACTTGACGAAATGGCAAAACAACAAAGAGAACAAGCAAAGAAAAAGCCAAGAAAAAGATAAATTTAAAAAGGCTGCCGAATACCGGTAGCCTTTTTTAAAACTTTATTTTAGGATAATGTCATATAATATTACTTAATCAATTTTAATCATCTTTTTTGTTATACGATGATCATCTACTGTTAAGGTATAAAAATACATTCCTCCTTTATCCAGTAAAACAGGCACTTCATATTTTCCTTTGGTCTGATTTTTATCTACTAAACTTTTTACTAATTGTCCCTGTGTATTCCAAATTTCCAATTTAACATGCGCATTATTCACTAACTTATAAGCAATTATAGTCGCTCCATTAAATGGATTCGGGTAATTTTTTAAATCACCGGAATTAATATCCGTGCTTTTTTTTTCAATGCTTGTAGGAGTCATTCCTTCATCCCAGCCTGCCAGTACTGCCCACATCCACCAAGCAGCTCTTCCTTTTAAAACACAATGCAAGCGCGAATTATCCTTGGTCTCTCCTTCATGAGTTCCCATAGAATGTTCACAAACATCACAAATATTATCGGCAGCCAATTTTGTAAGTTCTGCATCAGGATTTCTATTCATCCATTCGATACCCCAGTTACCACGTCCGCCATAAATAGAAACATCAGTAGAATCTGATTTATAAGCTAAATCGTCATTCAACATACGTACATCTGTGTAAGAGCCATCAGGGTTTCCATCACCGTAATAATTCCCGTCCGGATCATAACATTCTAAGTCGTTAAAATCAAATAATATTCGATTCTTATCAAAACAATGCCTGCGAATTTGCTCATTTTGCTCATATACAGTTTGATTTGCATCTAAACTTTTTTGTGAGCATGCCGTTTGAAAAATAAAAGTAACCGGAACAGTTCTGGTTCCATCTTTTATTTTGTTTCCATTTGGTCCGTAATCAGCAATAAAAACTTCCATAGTATCTAAATAGGCTTGAACATTGGAAATATAAAACTTACTGCTCCAAGCCCACATAACTACATTAATATCCGAATTTGCCGGATCATCTAAAAAAGCACGAGTGATGGAATACCATGTATCCGGCTCAAAATCAACACTATGCCATTTATTGGATAAAAAAAGTTCTCCTGTACGTCCGGTTGCTCCAAAAGCATATTTTTGGGCATAGTCCGATGAATAATTCATTAATGCCGTCATCCCTCCCCTATCTACATGACTTCCATGCGAGCGCCTGAAATATCTAATTTTCAGCTTTTGCTTGGCAGAATCAATCCAATTATCTGGTATCAGATGGATGTCTGTATGACGATGGTCAATTACAAAGCCTTGCTGTGCTGTAACAGCAAAATATTGTACAGAAAAAAATGCAATGAGTAAAATACTGATTAGTTTCATTTTGTTCGTTTTTAGTTTGATAAATTAATGTATAATAAAAGGTATTGTAATTTGTTTGTTTTCCAGATTTATTATTAAAAATTTTAGTCCTGACACAAATTTATCTAATCGAATAGCTAATTTATTTTCTCCAATCTTTCCGGAATAATAATTATAAAAGTAAGTTTTTACGCTTTCATCAATAATTTTAACTGAATAGTCTTTTGATTTTTCAAGTACCAAGCTAAGTGTAAAATTCCCTGAATTAGGAT
>JAKIUH010000376.1 GCA_021647685.1 Bacteroidales bacterium | reverse complement strand
AACAAAGGAAAACGGCTTGGTGGTATAGCAGATATTCATGTAGGAATTACTACTTTGGCAGATAAAGTGTATATTATGCCCATTGTAAAAGAAGAAAAAAAATATGTACTTCTTAATTCAAAACATAAAGGAGATGTAAAAATTGAAAAAGAAATTTTAAAACCTATCGTTAAAGTATCGGTTTTAAAATCGCCTGATGCAGCAATTTCTGAATACGTATTATTTCCTTATAAAAAAATAAACGGCAAGCATGTAATTATTCCCGAAGATGAATTAAAAGCAATATTTCCACTTGCATATAAATACTTGCTTTCGGTAAAAGATATTTTGGATAAAAGAGATAACGGAAAGCCCAATAAAGTAGCGTGGTATGCATTTGGACGTTCACAAGGCTTAGATACCAGTTTTGGAGAAAAAATATTGTTTTCACCCATGAATAAAAAGCCTAACTTTATTTTTTATAAAAATAAAGAAGCTACATTTTACTCGGGTTATTGCATTAAATATAAAGGTGATGTACAAAAACTTCTAAATCAACTAAATTCTGGCAGAATGGCTGATTTTATTCAAATTTCGGCACGTGATTTTCGTGGCGGCTGGAAAGCCTACAATAAAAAAATTGTTCAGGAGTTTGTGGTATATTAATGTTTCTGCTCCAACTATAACTTAGTATTTGATTTATTAACAAGATATACAAATACTCCGGCAATAAATACACAAAAAGCAATTAATGAAATTGGAGGCAATTTGCCAAACCACTTTTCGGGTGTTAGCCAGCCTTTATATCCCATGAAAAATAAATGAAAGCCTGTTATCAGGATTGCCGCATTAAAAAGATTTTGTTTTAGTCTTTGTGTAAATTTTTCTTTATAAAGCAGCGTAAAACTCATGTTATAAACCCATAGTAAAACAATGGCAACAACACCGGAGAGCATACTAATACCTGTAAAGCCGGTTAGCCAGCTGTTTTCATCAAAAAACTTTGGATATACTGCGGGACGAAACAAGAGTAAACTTAAAACGGCATGGAGTAAAATAAATAAAAACCCACTTATTCCTATATGCTTTATGGTTTTTTGTCTGACTGGTTTTGTGTTGTTTTTAAAATATGTTCCATAATTAATCATCAATAGAATAAATCCTGAAAGTGAAAGTGCCTTATTAACAACATACATTGGTAAACGACTCCAAAGAACTCCACCAAAAATATTATAACGTAAAATTGCGTAGCCAAATGACAAAACAAAGATTATACTAATGATAAAACCTGCATTTTTTTTTGATTTATCCATTGATGAAGAATATTAATTAGTATCTGTCCATAAAGTCAAGAGTTTGGACTATAAAGTTCGAGTTCAAGGCGTGCGATAAATATAAACCTAGTGTATTTGAGGATTTGTATTTTGAGCGACAACGCAGAAATCGGACTTTATAGACGAACTCTAATTAAATTGAATATCTTTATAAAACGTAATCCCTGAAAATACTTTTACCGTATCTGCATCGGCATGAAAAATTTTTCGTTGCGGGTTACCCCCAACATCAATTTGGTCATATACAAAATCATCAGTTTGTATTACAATTTTTAAACCCGAAGCAGTTGCCGGAACAATAATTGAATAATCGCTATTATTATCTGTAATCGTGCTGTTTGCAGCATTTTCATACGAAATGCTCAATATTTCACCATCCCCTTTATGATTAACATAATTTACCAGTTGGCTGCTTTCAATTAGTGTGGAAACTTTTATTCCTACAGGAGCATTTTCCAAACCGGCATTGGTCAAATCCAAATCGGCAAATAATCTGCCGCTCAATGTTGCCGTACCTTCGCCGCTCAGTGGAAACAGTGCAACCATTGTTGATGCATTACGCAAATTATTGGCATCATAACCGGTATCGCTGGGTGTCGATAAATCAACCACAAGGTTTGCCCGCGTATGATTGGGGTAATCAATGGTAACGGCAGCAACGCCTGCAGCTAAGTTATTAAATGCAGCCAAACCGTTTGTGTCGGTAGCAATGCTGTAAATACTGTCGTTCATAACTAATGATACGATTGCGCTGTCGATTCCTTGTGTTGATTTAAAAGTTGTATTAGCACCTGAAACCACCAAAACCGTATATCGTACCGTTCTACCCGAGATTCTGTCGGCAGGGTCGGGGGTAGGAACTTCTACATCTTTTGTGCAAGAATTTATCAACAAAAATGCAGCTATTATGAAAAATATGAATTTGATTTTGTTTGTAAACATTTTTAATTCTTTTTAAATTTTTTGATAAAAAAATCCCTGTTAAAGTTAATATAAAACATGTACCAATATTCCACCGTATAATCGTATAAATTACCGTAAAGTTCAACGCCGGCACCTACATTCAAACCTTCTATTACTTCGTTTTCATACATTAAACGTCCTGTAATAAAGGCTCTGTATTGCTCATAATGCGTAGTGTATTGTGTTGATTTTGATTGAAATATAGGGTGTCCGCGTTGCGAAATATAATGATCGCTGTACCACCATGTACCGTTTAAAATAAAACCTTTTGCTTTAGCAAAAATCTGTGAGTAAATTCCGTAACCCAGTAAATACGGAGTTTGGTAATCACTGCCCGACATATCGTTGAAGAGTACATAGTATTGATCAGCACCTATTTGGTCAATAAAACCCGATGCAAAATTATAGGTGTATGACAAACCCAAGGCATCATTATTTATGGTTTGTAATTTTTTCTTGGTTTCGTTTATTTGTCCACCGTGATGAACAAATAAAATCTGAACGGGAACAGTTAATTGATGACGGCTTTCCGCTTTTGTTAAAAAAAACTTGTTTGCTAAGCCCAATGTGAAAATCTCTTGCTCATCATCGCCTTTAAAAATAAAATTTTGCCAATTTATCCAAATATCACCCCAATATCGTTTTTTATTAATTAAAAACTGCAATCCGTTTTCTATATTATCCGTAAAAAAATATTCGTAACGAAAAACCGGCTCAATCATTTGGTGGTTGGTGCTTCCGTAGAGTGTTCCTAAAACTACATCAACGGATTTTGTAAGTTGATGTTGAACACTAAGCGTAGGTAACACTTTTGTGAAATTGTCCACCCCATCGTACTTTAAAAAATGAGCGCCGGCTTCGATGCGTGTATTTTTTGCCGGATAATACACAAATTTAGGGTTCACAAACCAACCAATCAGTGTGTATCCTTGAATAATGTTGTTGAAATATTCATCGTTTTTAAAAAAATTGGAATTTTCAATGCGGAAACCTATTGAATTTTCCCAATTGGTATCTAATTGTGAATTTTGATAAAAAGAGGACGGATATAATTGCGCAAATACATTTTGTGCAGATAGAAATAGTATCCCAAGAATTAATATAAATCTATAGTTCACTTTTTGTCTAATTAGTTGTAGCAAAAATATACATTTTATTGTTAATTTGCGATTTTTATTTAACAATGAATATGCCATTATTCAATCTTCTGAAAAAACTAAGTTTTAAAAAAATTACTAATTATTTACTGCTTCGTTTCAGTTTTATTAGCTCCTCAATATTTAAAAAGCCGTTTATATACGGGAAACCGGTAGTTGTGGCTTTTGAACCGACCAATTACTGCAACTTAAGATGCCCCGAATGCCCAAGCGGAACTAATGGACTGACCCGTGCCAAAGGATTTATGGACATGATTTTATTTCATAAAATCATCAAAGAATTGACACATGAATTAATCAGTATGATTTTTTATTTTCAAGGTGAACCTTTTTTGCATCCTCAATTTTTGGATCTTATTAAATCTGCAAAAAAACATAAGATTTATACCTCAACATCAACCAATGCGCATTTTATCGATGAGATAAAGGCAAAGGAAATAGTTAAATCTGGACTTGATCGTTTGATTATTTCTATTGATGGATTAACTCAAAAAACGTATGAAAACTACCGTATTAATGGCAAGCTTGAAAAAGTGATAAGCGGAACCAAGCATTTGATTAAAGCAAAGAAAAAATTTGGTCAAAACTTTTTAAAAGATGAGTCTGTTCTAGAAAAAATCATCCAATCGAAGCCCAAAGATACGCTAAGTGTCGTTGAAATTGGTCCTGGCTTAGGTGATTTGACACAAAAGTTACTCACACATTGTGAGAAAGTAGTAGCTTTTGAGATTGACTTAGAGTTATGTGGCGTTTTGCGAGAGAAATTCTTTGAAGAATTATCTACAAAACAGTTAACATTGGAGTGCACGGATGTACTTGAAGCTTGGGGTGAAGATTCACTGCTTGAAGAAGAGTA
>JAKIUH010000375.1 GCA_021647685.1 Bacteroidales bacterium | reverse complement strand
GTTTCCCGTTAAGGTTTAACTCCTTTGGATATTGTTAAATTTACATCAGCCTTTGGTTTTTGGCTGAAAAATAAAAATCATCAAAAACCCATAAAAATGATTGTGGGTAGAGATGCACGTATTTCGGGCAGTATGGTAAACAGTTTGGTATGTTCCACATTATCGGGCTTAGGTATTAATGTAATTGATATTGGATTAGCCACCACACCCACTACCGAAATGTATGTTACAAAAGAACAAGCCGGCGGGGGAATAATTATCACAGCAAGTCATAATCCAGAACAATGGAATGCTTTGAAATTATTAAACGAAAAAGGAGAGTTTATTAATGATAAAGACGGTAAAGAAGTACTGGAAATTGCCGAAAAAGAAAGTTTTACTTATGCTGATGTACATAAATTAGGAACTATAACGACAGCAGATGATGCTTTAAATTATCATATTGAACAAATTATAAATTTACCCTTGGTTGATGTTGAAGCCATAAAAAAAGCAAATTTCACTATTGTCATAGATGCCGTTAATTCGGTTGGAGGAATTGCCATTCCTGCTCTATTGAAAAAATTAGGAGTAAATAAAATTATAAAACTCTATTGTGAGCCCAACGGTAAATTTCCGCATAACCCGGAACCTTTACCTGAAAACCTCACGGAAATTTCAACAAAAATTAAAGAAAAAGGGGCTGATGCAGGTTTTGTAGTGGACCCCGATGTTGATCGTTTGGCGATAATAAACGAAGACGGCTCTATGTTTGGTGAAGAATATACACTGGTTGCCGTAGCTGATTACATTTTACAAAACAAAAAGGGAACTACAGTTTCAAACTTGTCTTCCACACGAGCATTAAAGGATATAAGCCAAAAATATGGTGTAGAATATTTTTCAGCAGCTGTGGGTGAAGTAAATGTGGTTAAAGTAATGAAAGATAAAAATGCTATAATTGGTGGCGAAGGAAACGGTGGAGTTATTTATCCGGAATTGCATTACGGCAGGGATTCTTTGGTAGGTGTAGCTTTATTTTTAAGTTATTTGGCTAAAAGTGGTAAAAAATGTTCCAATTTGCGTGCAAGTTATCCCGATTATTTCATTTCTAAAAACAAAATTCAGCTTTCACAGGATACCGATGTAGATAAAATACTGGAAAAAGTGAAAGCAAACTACAAAAACAGGAAAGATGTGTCAATCAATGCTATTGATGGTATTAAACTGGAATTTGCACACGAATGGGTACAACTCAGAAAATCAAATACAGAACCCATTATTCGGGTGTACGCTGAAAGTAAAAATGAAATTGAAGCCAACACATTGGCAAACAGCATCATTGATGAAATTCATAAAATAATTGGATAAAATAAATTTTGATCATATCAATAGTTGCGGCAATCAGCGACAAAATAAATCAGACTGTAATGAACTGGTTGATGCAAATACCAACGCTTTTCATTACTACGGAAGAAAAGCAAAGGCATTTGTTGAACAATGCAGAATTGATTTTGCACACGAATTAAATGTTTTACCGGCTGAATTATATTTTTCGGAAAGTCATATAAAACAACGTATTCTTCTGATTAACGCTTTAATCCTATTTGCTGATATAAATGATGTTTTTGTAAGCGCATTTGAACCCGTTAAATGGCTTGGGCATCTTAAAAATCTTGAAAAAAATAAAAAAATAAAAATTCATTGGATAAATACTGATGGTTTTGGTGCTATTAATTTATCGGAATTTCAAAAACAAACAAGCTTAATAAAAAGAACATCATTTGTAAGTTTATCTCATGCAAATGAATACAATGGTTTATTGATTCCCGTAAAGGAAATTGCCAAATTATGCAGACAAGAAAATACACTTTTTCATCTGGATATAAAACCGAGTATCGGGAAATATAAAATTGATTTGGAAAATTTGAATCCCGATTTTGCAAGTTTGGATTTATCAGAATATCAAGGTGGTAGAAACTCCGGCATAATTTATATGAACCAAAAAATAAAAATCTCCGATGCGGTTTTTCATCAATTAAAATCTAATTTACAATTAATTGAAAATAAAGATATATTTGCTATTTGCAGGTTAAACAATAGTATGAAGGAGGCAAAAGATAATTTAGAGACCAATTATAAAAGTATCAGCGCAATAAAAAAGTATTTTATCGAACAATTTTATCATCATTTTAAATTAAAAAATATTATTGCAGATTACCATAAAGAAGGAATTTACTCAATGATTACATACTTTTTCCCTGAGAATAAATTCGGAAAATTTCAACCAGAGAATTTAGATATAGAAAATATAATTACCCAGAAAATTGATTATCCGTTTAAAAAGGAAAAAGGGACATTTATTCAATTCTCGTTTGATGCAAATAACACAAAGGCAGAAATTGACAACTTGGTTTTAACGATTAAAAAACTCATCAATAAAAAGTAAGCATTTTTTTACTATTTTTGATTTAAAATTAAATTTCAATGCAAGGATTTTATAAAAGCTTAAAAAATAAAATACACGGATTTGTCTTGCATAATCTGAACCTGTTTTTACTTATCAGCATAATAGGTTTGACATTTAGCCCCACTTTAAGCAAATGGATTGAAGAAAAATATGTACAACAATTTTTTTTCACGATTATGTTTTTAAGCTCTGTAATTGCAGTAAAAAATGGACATAATAGGCTTTTGTATGTTGCTATAGTGATTTCTGCATTGTCATGGATAAATATTTTATTTAACAACAATACAACATCTAAGCTTTCAATTAATTATTTTGTACTGATTATTTATTTTGCTTACATTATATCACGATTAATCGTTCAATTAGTCAAAATAAAAGAAGTCAATGCCAATGTTATAATGGAAGCCATAAATGTATATTTACTTATTGGCATACTTGGTGCAGCTGCTTTATACATGGTTAATGCTTATATTCCGGGCTCAATAGAAGCCATTTCTACCGATAAACGAATGCATGAATACATTTATTTCAGTTTCGTTACTTTAGCATCACTTGGCTATGGTGATATTAGTCCCAGCCTTCCGTTGGCAAAAACAATAGTAGTTTTTCTGGCAATTTTCGGACAATTTTATATTGCTGTAATTATGGCATTTTTAGTAAGTAAATTTTTGGCTAAGAACAACAAACATTAAACTCTTTTTTTATGAAAAATTTATTTTTAATTTTAGGATGTATTTTATTAAATACTCAGTTAGTTTTAGCACAAAATTATAGTGAACTTTTAAAAAAATCGCCCTTGGGGCAGGAGTAATAAAAGTTATAGAATAATATGGCACAAAAAATAAGTAAAGATACAATTACAAATTAAAAAATTATATGTCCAAAATAATTAAATATTTTTCATTTTTTACTCTTTTATCGCTCTTGCAAATATCTTGTAGCGGTCAGGTACAAGATAAAAAACAAAAAAGTATTCCTGAAATTGAATATTCAGAATATAAATCAACGCAAATTTCACCGGTTGATAATCGTAATATCAAACGGATTAGCAAATTTATCGATACAGCACTTTTAAAACGTTATTATTCTCAAATAGAGTTTTTTATTACCGAAGATTCATCACATCCTTTAAGACAAACAGATATTGTTTTTTCAGGAAGTTCCAGCATTCGTAAATGGAAAACATTACAGGAGGATATGAAAGGATTAAAGGTTATTAACAGAGGTTTTGGAGGTTCAACTGTCCCTGAAGCAATTTACTATGCCGATATTCTGTTTTTTAAACATCATCCTAAAAAAATTGTTTTTTATTCAGGCGATAATGATATTGCATTTCAAAGATGGGATATTAACCGGGTTTTTGAATCGTATAAATATTTTTGCAATGTAATTCATTCGCAGCTTCCCAATACAAAAATTTATATTGTATCGTTAAAACCTTCTCCGGCACGAAAAAAATACTGGGAAAAAATGAAAGTTTTAAATGATTCGCTACGAATTTATATTCATAATCAGAACTTATGTGAATATATTGATGTTTCCAATAATCTTATTGACTCTTCGGGAAATATAAAAGAAGAGTATTTTGCCAAAGATGGTGTTCATCTAAATAAAGAAGGGTATAAAATCTGGGCAGAAATTATTTATGATAAAATCAAATAATTGGTTAATTGGTAGATTAGTTAATTAGTTAATTGGTAGATAAGTTAAGGCTATAGTGTCATGTCAAGCATGTTTTAGTCATACCAAGTTTCGTTCTTTTTGCGTAGAACTTTGTTAAAAATTTTGACCATAACTACTGCTATGCTAAAAATTTTTGCCTTGTTCTACACAAAAATAACT
>JAKIUH010000374.1 GCA_021647685.1 Bacteroidales bacterium | reverse complement strand
AAGCATTGCAGTATTATTGGTTTGTTCATTTAGGAGTCGTTACCGAATTAAACCCTTGGGATTCATTTAATCCGGGACGACTTGACCAACATTTATATCCTTTTTATAAGCGTGATATTGAAAACGGAGTTTTAACAAAAGAACAAGCTATTGAACTTTTACAGGCTTTTTGGGTAAAATTCAATAATCATCCGGCACCGCCTAAAATGGGTGTAACAGCTCTCGAAAGCAATACATACACAGATTTTGCTTTAATCAATGTAGGCGGATTAAAAGCAGATGGTTCTAATGCCGTAAACGAGCTATCATACATCATCTTAGATGTTATTGAGGAAATGCGTATTTTACAGCCCAGCTCAATGGTACAGTTGAGTAAAAAAAATCCTGACCAATTTATTAAGCGTGCTTTACAAATTACCAAAACGGGTTTCGGACAGCCTTCTATTTTTAATACCGATACCATAATTCAAGAATTGGTGCGTCAAGGAAAATCCATTAAAGATGCTCGAAACGGAGGCGCCAGTGGTTGTATTGAGAGTGGTGCATTTGGTGTGGAAAGTTATATACTTACAGGATATTTTAACCTTACCAAAATTTTAGAGCTTACATTAAACAATGGTTTTGACCCGCGTACCGGCAAACAGGTAGGATTAAAAACTGGAAATATTGAAGATTTTCAATCAATGGAAGACTTGATGGAAGCCTATAAAGAACAAGAAAATTATTTTGCCAATATTAAAATTAAGGGAAACAACATTATTGAACGTTTGTTTGCTGAAAATTTACCGGCTCCTTTTTTATCGTTAATTATCGATGATTGTATTGCTACAGGAGTAGATTATAATGCAGGTGGCGCCCGATACAATACCAGCTATATCCAAGGTGTTGGCTTAGGTAGTATTACCGATTCGTTATCGGCAATTGAATATCATATTTTTGATAAAAAAACACTGAGTATTAGCGAGTTAAAAAAAGCATTAGATGCTGATTTTGAAGGATATGAAGATTTGCGTCATGAATTAGTGTATAATACACCTAAATACGGTAATGATGATGATTATGCCGATAAATATCTATCTGTAATTTTTGATATTTTTTATGATTCAATCAACGGGCGACCAACGGCGCGCGGAGGGAAATTCCGTATTAATTTATTACCAACTACCAGCCACGTATATTTTGGCAGTGTCATCGGCGCATTGCCCGATGGAAGAAAAGCAGGAGTTCCCTTATCCGAAGGTATTTCGCCTGTGCAAGGTGCTGATAAAAATGGACCAACAGCAGTACTTAAATCGGCTGCTAAAATAGACCACATACGTACGGGCGGAACATTACTGAACCAGCGTTTTGCTCCTGAATTTTTTGAAGATGATACGGCTATTTATAAACTTTCATCGCTTATTCGTTCGTATTTTCGCATGGACGGGCATCACATACAGTTTAATGTGGTTGATTCTGATATTTTGCGTGATGCACAAAAACATCCTGAAAATTACACCGACTTGATTGTGCGTGTAGCCGGATACAGTGATTATTTCAATGATTTAGGCGAAGATTTGCAAAATGAAATTATTCGTAGAACCGAACATAGTAATATATAAGTTTTTTATACGCTGTGATTTTTACAGGTAAAGCCCATAAACCTGAAAATCACAGCAGGAATGTATGTATTTTTGCCGATGGATAAGTAGATAGCTCGGCAATGGGTAGTGGTATGAGTGCTTGTACCAGTTTGCACTTTGCTAAAATGAGCTTAAAAAAGGAGAAAAAATTACAACTGAAAGTATTTTAGGACAACAATGGATGTTGAAATTAAAGAACTTATAAAATACGGAAATTATACTGCCGTAATACCTGAGCATAGCAGAACCGTATATTTTACCGGTGAAAATACATTTTATTTTGATTCGGAAGCCCCACTTAAAGAAGGGTTTATTTTTAGGTAATAATAGTGTTTTAAAGTCTGTATCGTTTATGCATATATGCACTTGTGGTGGTGCATGATAAACTTATACCATCTGTTCTATTATATAAATGGTGTGTCTGTTATTAGTTTTTATGTCTATGATATAAAGCTGAAAAATAAACCTTTAAGTCGTTTAACGGCAGAAGACATTTGAAGGTTTTACCGGTCAGTAAAAATATGAAATATGCTGTATAACATACATTGGGGGGGTGAAAATTTTTTTTCGGAGTATATTTGCGTGGTAATTACATTTTAATTAAATCAAATAAACCGGTTTACTATTGTTAAACAATTGCTGAAAGAGTTATAAAAATTCAGCACTAAACTAAAAATGATAATGAAAAATAAGTTAAACTACCTAATGATTTCAGTAATTATTGTTCTTTTCTCACAATGCACAAAAGAAAATAATTTATCTGTAAAAGAAACTAATACAAGTGATAAAGTAATTGTAGAAAACAAACGCTTGGTTTTTAATGATAAAGAAATACTAAACCGCACTCTTGAAAAGCTTTTAAATATGAATACAGAAGAGTTGGTATCTTGGTACAAACAGAATGATTTTGAATCAATGTGGCTCATTTATAATAAAGCATACAATGAATTAGAAAAACTCACAACAGATACTGAAATTTACAAATTTGTCAACAAGTATCAAGAATACTTTGAAATTGTAATAGATGAAAACGGTGAAGTAAATCTTGTCGAGAAAATAGACAATCCTTTATATGCAAGAATAGTTAACAAAAATGGAGAATATACTTATAAAGGAAAGGTAAACAAAATTATTGGGAATAAATTGATTAGTATAAATGAAGAAGATTATTCTGTAATTAAAAATTTAAAAGCATCTGATATTATTGAAATAGCCAAAAATGATGAACAAATTGAACTTTTCGATTTAACAGGAAGAGAAGCTTCCAACATATTTAAAAGTGGAAATTGCGGAAGTAGTAAAGAAGCCACCTATACAAGAGATGAACGAAGATGCAAGCATGATAGAAAAGTAACTTTAAATATTGGTACCTATGTTATATATAACAGTTTTAGGAGTGTTTATATAGTAGCAGCAGTATATGGAAAGCGAAAATTTGGATGTATTTGGAGCCGTTATAAAACAGCCCTATCTTTACGCAATGTCAGTTTTTCAGTACGTTACCAAGTGATTGGACAACTCCCCGGTGGCGGTGCAGCATATGACTATTATTCTAGCACTATTCCTAATTCAGATATAGAAAGTAATGAGCTGGTAAAAGCAAATTATAAAGACGATATTTTAATATCATCGTATAAGCATTCATATTTTACACGGGTTTCAGGCAAAGCAACAAGTAGAGGCGTTGGAAGTAACTGGGCTGTTATTGATTGTAAGTAATTTTGTTATTATCTATGAGAATAAAGCCGATTTATTGGATACTTCCTTTAAGTTGGCTATATTAATACTATAAAAGCAACTGAATTTCATTTTTTTTTTGACAAAGAACACCTTATGGTATAAAGATATATTCAATCAGTTTGTATACCTTAGCCAAGATATTGAGTTAATGACTCTAAAGTATTTATAAATGTGTATTTGCGGTTTGAATTCAGCTCATTAAAAAAACACTCTATGAAAAAAACATTTATCACTCTAATTTTCCTGCTAGGTATGCTAAATATTAATGCACAATTTTCTTTTGATGCAAAAATGAATATTGGATTAAATGGTATATTTAGTATAAATCCGGAAATAAATCCTAATACTGTGGAATTCTCATCAGGATTTTCCTATAACATTGGTGTAAGTGGGGCAATTAGTTTATGGCAAAAAGGTGATTTTGTTGTGGACCTTTTGTATTTTGATAAACGCTCTGAGGTGAGATGGTTGTTAGGTTTATCTTATCGTATTCCTGATTATACTATTAGCTTTAAATATTTAAGTATTCCAAGCTATTTTCGTTTTAAAGCAACTAAAAAGTTCTCAATAGGTTTGGGTTATGTAAGTAATATCTACATAGGACACAAAGCAGGAACATATGATGAAGTTAAAGCCAATACTTATACAGGAGGAATATTGTTTGGACTAGAATATCAAGTTTTCCCAAAAATAAATATTGGTATCAATGCACAAACTGATATTATGCCTTTTGCAAATAAATTAATTGAGCCGGTTTTTGAGAATCAAAATTATTATTATAATTACAATCTAATGTTTTCTATTAGCTACTGTATTTTTTCATCAAAGGAAAAAAATTAAAAATTTATCAAAAATCTTAAATTTTCAAAAATCAAGCACTTTAAAGACAAACTCTAATTAGAAAACGGACTGCCGGATATCCACATTTCAATTACTTTTGG
>JAKIUH010000373.1 GCA_021647685.1 Bacteroidales bacterium | reverse complement strand
CATCTATTTTTATATACCGTTTGATTGATGCCTATGGAAGTATTTCCGGTTTTTATAAAAAGTTTTATATCGGTTCTGTAAGTCCTTTAGGATTTGTTAAGGATGGTAAAAATTTGAATTACTATGATATTAAAGCGCTCCAAGAAGCTATTTATGATTTTATGCTTCGTAGTTTAAAGGAACAGATAAAGTTTGGCATTCGTCAAGATGTTTGTTTTTGTCTTGGTCAGGGTAAAAATTATCATTTTTTGGAAAGTTTGAATAAAAAACATAAGCTTTTTGCTAAAATTATACCCTTAGCGCATCCACGATATATTTTGCAATACAAACGAAAGTATGTTCAAGACTATATTGATGAATTTTTACATAAATTTTCTGAATATTAAGCAGATTTTAACCTTTTTAAAGTTTTGTATCGTATTTAATTTATTTGCCGGATTAACATTCCTTTATAAAATTTTCCACTGCCTTTAAAAACAGTGAAATCCAGTTGACTTTGGGTGTTTTTCGGGTCTTCATTTGCCATAAACCGGTTGTCCCAAATATGATTTTTATCTACTTTGATAATGCCTTTTCGTTTGTATCGTGTTCTTCCGTCTTTATCCATTACTTGCTCAAGCACTTCAAAGCGGTCGCCTTTTTCTAAACCTTCTTTAAGACCAATTTTAGCAGCAAGCGGATTAACACTGTAAAGTGGAGTTTTGGTTCTAAATACTTCGTATTTACGTTGTAGTTTAGCAATTGCTGCATCCATGGCTCTGATTGTTGCTCTATGAATTAATTCTTCTTCGCTTTTTTTTGTGTATGATGTCGATTGCAAATCAGCCCAAGCAATTTCATAGCCGATAAATTTAAGTTTAAAAATATCCGAGTTATCAAAAGCTTCTTTTTTGGCTGCATCAAAATTCTGATTATCCATCCAATACTGCTCGTAAAAAACGGCAGCTACAGAATCGTTCCAATCCAATTGATATAAATACGAGAAAGTTCTTATTACGTATCCTTTTCCAAAAGTAGTCAGTAATTCATCAGTTGTTTCTGTGTTCATATCTATATCGGCAAGTTCAGCTACATCTTTTAACAAAGAAAGACCTGTTTTTGCAGCATTGGCTACTTTTTCTTTACTGATGTAATCAAAATCATTAACAATAACAAAGGTGTTCTTTATTAATTCTTCACCGGCATCTGCCAAAAGAGCCATTCCGCGCTTACTGCTTTTAGCAAGGGCAATATCCATCTCATTGGCATCGTACATGCCTCTTTCTGCTACGAGTTGCATGTTAAAAGTACCTTGAGATGTGCGGTTAAACCATTTGGCAACCAATTGTTTGGCTATTTCATTATTTTTTAGGTAATTACTGATGTTTTTTTGCTGAATACGAGTTTTTTCTTCTTTGTTTATTCTAAAATTTACAGCATTTGGAATAGTTCTTTGTTGCAGTAGATGATTGTTGAATTTATCAGGAATAGGAAACTCAATAAAAGTTTTTTTAATCTCTGTTGAATATTCTCGTGTAGGCTCACTAATCATCAGGGTATATAAAGAGCTTCTGCGATAAATAAGGTCTCCGTCAATTTTTTGACTTAATAAAATTTGCGGAATAAACAGTAAAAATAGGAAAAATGCATGCTTCATAGGTTTTGTTTTTTAGTCTTTTCGCTTACAAATTAACTTAAATATACGAAAAATATAAACTCATTGGTAAAAAAATAAATGCAATTTATCAAAAGCCTTTTATATTTGCAGTTTTATAATTTAAAAATGAGTTTAAGATTTAGATATATTGCAGGATTACTGCTATTAATAATTGTTTTGCAATCGTGCGAAAAAAAGAATTGTTTAAGTTCTACCGGTTCTAAAATTGAAGAAGAAAGGATATTATCAGCTTTTCAATATATTGATGCATATGATAATTTTCAAATTTACCTGCAAAACGATACAGTACATAAAGTACTCATTGAAACAGGCGAAAAATTAATACCTTTTATTGAAACTTATGTTCAAAACGATACGCTTATTATCAAAGATAATAATACCTGTAATTTTTTAAAAAATTATCCTGAACGCAAGTTGTATATTTCGGTGGACACTTTAAAAGGAATGTCCCTTAATGGTGCTTCTGATTTGTTCACAGTAGATACTTTTCGTGTAAAATCTTGTTCCATTCGTTTTCTTGCGGATATAGGAAGCTGTGATTTAAGCGTTGATGCTTATGTTTTTCAATTGCAAATTTGGTATGCAAGTGGCGACTTTAAGGTTAAAGGCAAGGCATATTCGGCATATTTAAGTACCGAACAGACCTCTTTTATTTATGCCGACAGTTTAGAAAGTACCATTTGTCATGCATACAACAACAGTAAAGGCGATATTTATACGCAATCAGGCAAGTATTTTTATTACCGGATAAAAAATACAGGAAATATTTATTATTCGGGTAAGCCGGATACAATTATAGTGCAAGAACATTCGGGCAGTGGTTTGTTAATCAAGCAGAATTAGATGATGAGAAGATTTTTGATTATAATAGTTTTTTTTGCTGTGTTTTTGGGACTTTACGCTCAAAAAAAGGATAGTGTTCAACATACTTATTTATCCGGAAGATTTTCCTATGGAATTATTTATGCACATCATGAAGATTTTAAGTATTTCATTACAGATTATGTGCCCGGTTTTGAATTAAATTATAGTTTTAGAACGCAGGGAGAAAAAAATTGGCAGAGGATTTATCGTTATCCCGAAACCGGCTTTGGATATACTTTTGTGAATTTTGGAAATCCTGATGTTTTGGGTTCTGCTCATGCTTTTTTTACTTATGTAAATATTCCTTTGATTGAAAAAAAAAGCTGCTTGTTTTCTTCTAAGTTTGCTGTGGGAGTTTCCTACCTGAATAAAATATTTGATTTGTACGACAATAAATACAATATTGCGATTGGCTCGCATATTAATGCCTATTTGAATATTAATTTTGATTTTAGAATGCTTATTTATAAGCAACTATGGTTTTCGGGCGGTTTAGGTTTAAGTCATTTTTCAAACGGAGGAACCACAAAACCCAATAAAGGAATTAATGTTTTTTTGCCCTCAATGGGTTTTATTTATCAATTGCAAAAAAAAGAATTTGTAAAGCCTGAACTGCCAATTCCTCAACCGGTTAAAAATTATGAATTAAGTATTATTTATGCAATGGGTTTTACAAGTTTAGAACCTGCAAATACTGCAAAGTATTTTACTTCGGATGTTTCTGTTAATATTGAAAGGCAATTCTCTCATAGAGGACGCTGGGGCAGTGGTATGGATTTTTTTTACGATGCTTCAATTCCTTATTATACGAATATTTTGGATACAGTGGCTAATTATTCATTTACGGGCAGTACCGGTGCAGGAGTGCATCTTTCCTATGATTTAGTGTTTGGGCGTACTTCATTCACCATACAGTTTGGGGCATATTTTTATAAAGGAAATAATTTTGATGAGAAAGTCTATCATCGTTTTGGTTTAAAGTATCGTTTTGCTGAACATTGGATGGCAAAGCTTACTTTAAAAACTTTTTGGGCACAAGCTAAATTTCCGGAATTTGGAGTTGGATACCGCATTAAATGGTAAATTCTCTTGTATTTTCAGGTAATAAATTCAATGAAGCTAATTCTTTAAAAAACAAATTCATTGCCTGCTTTTTCTTTTCGTTAAATTCATAGCTGATGTATCGTGTAAAATATTCATGTAAATTAATTTTACTTTTTGGAAAATTTGAATAATATTCATCGGTTACTTGTTGGATATTATTGATACCATATGAAAGAGCTGTATTAAAATCTTGAATAAAATTATTATTTATCGGTTTATTTGCTACCCAAACTGCAAAAACAAAAGGTAAACCGGTATATTTTTCCCATTCTTCGGCTAAGTCATATACATATTTGTATTTTTTTTGGATATGAAAAGTACGGTCGCCTATTATTACTCCTGCTTGCTTGTCCTTGATGTTTTGTTCGTAGCCTTTTTCTGCATTAATCCATCGGGGACTAATTTTCCAGTGGTTTTTTGCCAATACTTTTATTAAATTAACAGATGTTCGCGATTGATAATCCAAATAAATTGATTTTATTTCCCGTAAGGAAACATCGCTTAAAAGTAAAACAGTTTTCACTTTTCCTTTGGCACCTATGCAATAATCGGATATAATGTGCGGGTTTTGTAAAAAAGGAATAACCGCAACCGGTACTAAGGCAATATCTACCTTATTTTCTAATAGTTTTGAAGCACATACCGAAGGTATATCTTGTGAAAACTCAATTTTATCAATGATTGAACTGTTTTTTATT
>JAKIUH010000009.1 GCA_021647685.1 Bacteroidales bacterium | reverse complement strand
TGCGCTATATCAGTGAAATAGTGCATCATACACGCCATAATAATTCCTTATATTTGGGTGCATCGCCAAGAGCATCTGTGGTAATAATGAATGCAGCTAAGGCTTTAGCAGCTATTCGCGGTCGCGATTTTGTAAAACCTGAAGATATCAAAGAAATTATTGAACCTGTTCTAAATCATCGTATTATTTTAAGCCCTGAAAAGGAAATGGAAGGTGTTACCATTCAAAAAGTAATCACTCAAATAGTTGATAAAGTTGAAGTGCCCAGATAATCGGTACTTAGCTTATTGAATAATAAACTTCAAATCATTTTTAAGTATATTTGAACCTTTGACCACTAGGAAATTAAATTAAATGAAACATCCATCCGCCAGCTTGCGGACACAGGGGGATGATTATTCAGGTTTAAAAATAAGCTAAATCTCTTGATATTAAAGGATGTTTAGCTTCGCTGAGCCTTCGGGTTCATGAGACCATTAAAAATAATTTAAAATAAAACTCATGAAAAACTTTTACTTAAGCATATTTTTTTCAAACCGTTTTTTTATAATCATGGGGATTATTGCCGGGTTGTTTGTAATTGGTCATTTTTTCCCTTTCGTATATGTGTTTTCAAAGGTTTTACTGTTATTCTTTGTCGTTGCAAGCGGTCTTGATATCTTGTTTCTGTACAGTCAAAGCAATCCTTTGATGATTAATAGGCAAGTACCCGGTAGGCTTTCAAACGGAGATATTAATAAAATATGTATCAGGCTAAAAAATAACAGCCGCATAAACTTTAATTTAGAAATTATTGATGAATTACCTTTTCAGTTTCAAAAACGGGATTTTAAAATCAGTTCATTTGTTGAAAGTGGCAATGAAAAAATATTTGAATACAGTTTAAAACCACATACACGAGGCGAATATGAATTTGGCAGGCTTAATGTATTTATAAAACAAAGGATAGGGTTAATAATAAGGCGGTTACGTTTTGATTTACAAGTTGCGGTTCCTGTATATCCGTCGTTTATTCAAATGCGCAAGTATGAACTGCTGGCAGTCTCAAATAGATTGACCGAAGCAGGTATTAAAAAAATCAGGCGTTTAAGTCATACGCTTGAATTTGAACAAATTAAAGAATATGTACAAGGCGATGATTATCGTACTATAAACTGGAAAGCCACAGCACGTCGTTCGCAATTAATGGTAAATCAGTATTTAGATGAAAAATCACAAAAGGTTTTTTGCATCATTGATATGGGCAGAAATATGAAAATGCCGTTTGAGGGAATGACTTTGCTCGATTATGCCATAAATTCAAGTTTGGTACTGTCAAATATTGCCATGCTAAAGCATGATAGGGCAGGTTTAATTACTTTTTCGCATAAAATACACAGCCTTTTGCCTGCCGAACGTAGTAAAATGCAAATGAAAAGAATATTGGAAAGCTTGTATAATCAGGAAACAAATTTTTCTGAACCTAACTTTGAGCAAGTTTATGCTACTGTTAAACGAAAAGTTAATCAACGCAGTTTATTGGTATTATTTACTAATTTTGAGTGGCATATTTCCATGATGCGTCAAATTAACTACTTACGGCAATTAAATAAACATCATTTGCTTTTGGTCGTGTTTTTTAAAAATACTGAATTGTATGATGTTCTGTTACAAGAAACCCGTACAGTAAATGATATTTATTTAAAAACGGTAGTTGAAAAGTTAAATTACGAAAAACGTTTGATTGTTAGAGAACTGAAAAAATACGGTATTCAGAGCATACTGACTGAACCGCAAAATTTGAGTGTTCAAACCATAAATAAATATTTGCAATTAAAAGCTATGGGGCAAATTTAGGTTAAAAAAAAGAGTTACAAACAAACCGCTTGTAACTCTTTGATTTTTTGGTGGAGAATAGCGGAATCGAACCGCTGACCTTTTGACTGCCAGTCAAACGCTCTAGCCAACTGAGCTAATCCCCCGCTTTTTTGCGATGCAAATATAATATTTCGTTACATTACTGCAAAATTCTTAGTACATTTTTATGGAAATCACGAACTATATGTATCAAATAATAAAAATAAAGTATAAATAAATACTGTTGTACATTGTTAATCAATGTATTATTGTTTTTAACTGAAAAATACGTTAAAAAACTAAAATATTAGTTGTGTAACTGGAAAATAAGTTATATATTTGTTGTATGGAAACATTAACACGCAAAGAAGAAGAAATAATGCAAATTCTTTGGAATTTACGCGAAGCATTTGTAAAAGAAATTATTAGTAATTTGCCTGAGCCTAAGCCGCCTTACAATACAGTTTCATCGGTGGTCAGGATTTTAGAAAAAAAAGGTTTTGTCGGGCACAAAGCATACGGGAAAACATATATGTATTTTCCGCTAATTGAAAAAAAAGCATATCGAAAACATGCTTTTAAAAACTTAATGAAAAGTTATTTCGAAGGCTCTTATAAAAATGTTATTTCATATCTAATTAAAGAAGAAGAACTTTCGGAAAAAGATTTGGCAGAATTAAATGAATTAAAAGAAATTTTAAAGTCAAAGGAGCGATAAGGAATGTTTGTTTATCTAATAGAAGCCTCAATAGCATTTAGCATAATTTATTCCTTTTATAAATACGTTTTTTTTCAAACAACGCATTTTGAATGGAATAGGGCTTATTTTTATTTTGCCGTTTTTATTAGTCTAATTTTACCCTGGGTACCTTTTCCTTTTTGGGTAGATTTTTTTGCAAAAGCATATAATCCTGAATACCTTTTAAACCCTTTAACCGGAGATAACTTGATAATATACAAACAAACTACGGGTGTTTTTACTCAATTTATACAATGGATTACAGGTGGAGCATACATGAACCTGAAAAATATTGCTTACATCATTTATTTTTCCGGTGTTTTGCGTTTCGCTTATTTATTTATAAAAAATCATTGGGCAATATACCGGCTGATAAAAAAATCTGAAAGAAAAAATAAAGGGAAATGGATACATGTAAAAATTATAGAAGATGAAACTGCTTTTAGCTGGTTTAAGTATATTTTTACGGGGATAAGTTTTGAGAAACTTGATGAACAAGAACAAAAAAAAGTTTTAGAGCACGAAAAAATTCACGTTTTTGAGCACCATTCATTCGATATTCTAATTTATGAAATTTATGAATTAATCTTTTGGTTTAATCCGCTAATTCGTAAAGCAAAAAAAACACTTAAAGATTTACATGAGTATATTGTGGATACTAAGGTAACCGGTGAAGAAAGCAAATATCATTATGCCGATTTATTAATCAAATTATCCGTAAACAAGAATAAAAAAAAATTAGCAAATTTATTTTCTCGTAGCCCTTTAAAAGATAGAATCAGACTTTTAGCATTCCCCGAGGGGGAACATCTTAAAAAGTTCAGATTTGTAAGCGGTATTCCGGTAATTATTTTTATACTGATTATTTATAGTTTTATTATCAGCAGATACAATATAAGTACAAATAGTTTACAAGTACTTCGTGAAGAAAGTTTTGCTCCACCGGTTGATTATAATACAGAACTTATTAGCGGTTTTTTTGAAAACAAAGAGTTAAAAAGCACAAAGGAATATAAAATCATAGCTGCACACCGCGAACTTAGCTACGCTACGGAGAGTTATCAGAAAATAAAATCATGTAAAAAAGGTAAGGTTATTGAAGTATCCGAAAAAGATGACTGGGGTTTAAAAACAATACAAATTACCATAAAACATAACAAAATTTTCAGTTCGAAATATAAAGGTTTATGGAAAAGTAAGGTTAAAAAAGGCGATACAGTATATAAAAATCAAGTGATTGGTTTAATGGGCGATAAAAGATTATATGAATTATTTAGTTTTCAGTTGTTATGCAATGGGAAACCCGTTGATCCGAGCTTGTATATCAGGAAATTATGAGCATAAAGAGGAATATTCCATGGGATTTGCGAAAATCTTTTTAATGCAATTTTAATGTTTCTAATGTATTAATTTAAAAATCAGTACCATGGAGAAAAGAAAAACAAAAAAAGCAGATTTAGAAAAAAAACGTACTTTATTTTTTCAAATCGGATTAATTGTTTCACTTTCGTTAGTGTTGGCTGCATTTGAATGGAGCACGCACTTGTCAAAAAACAACCTAAGCTATAATGTAAATGGTATTGAATTAGAAACTGAAATGATACCGGTAACGCGGAAAAAAGAACTCATACCGCCACAACCCAAGCATTTTGAGAAATTTGAAGTTGTAGCGAATAATGAGCCTGTTAAAATTGAATACATTCTGGTGAGCACAGAGGCTGATCCGAACGAAAAAATTGAATTTCAAGAGCTCGAGAATAATGTCATAGAAACCAATGATGAACCGATGTACACAATTCCCGATAAGCAAGCTGAACCTCCGGGTGGGATTAGCGGTTTAAAACATTACTTGGCAAAAAACATAAAATATCCTACAAAGGCTATAGAAGCAGACATACAAGGGAAAGTTTATGTACGGTTCATTGTAAACAGAAAAGGTGAAATTGAAAATGTGCAAATTTTAAGAGGAGTACATCCTTTGTTAGATAAAGAAGCTCTTCGGGTAGTAAAATCCATGCCAAAATGGAAGCCCGGAGAACAGGCGGGAAAACCGGTAAGCGTATGGTTTACTGTGCCAATAGTATTTGTATTGCAGTAAAATATAAATTTTGGAGAATAAAAATTTTATATTTTAATCAAAAAATATATCTTTACACCCTCAATTATAACACAGGGTGTTTGGAGCTATAATTTTAAAGTGTTATAATTGTTAAATCTAAATAAGAACAAAAATGGAATTAAAAAAGAATCCCAAAGCAGATTTAGAACGCTGGAAAAGCACGCTGTTTATGATTGGTTTAGTTATTTCCTTAGGCGTGGTTTTAGCAGCATTTAATGTTACGCAAAAAAAATCGGCGGTAGATGAGTTACAACGTCTGGAAGATGTTGATTTTGAAGATGAAGATATTCCGGTTACCCGACAAGAGCAACCACCGGAAGTAAAGCCACCACCACCACAACAAACCATTGAAGTTTTAAACATTGTGGACGATAACACCGAAATTGAAGATGAGTTTGAAATGGATGATGTTGAGGCAGACGATGATACTCAAGTAGAAATTGTTGATTTAGGTGATGATGAAGAAGAAGAAGAACCGGAAATTTTCTTTATCGTTGAAACAATGCCTGAATTTCCGGGTGGAGAGTTAGGATTAAGAAAATACATTGCAACTCATGTTAAATATCCTAATATTGCTCGTGAAAACGGTATTGAAGGTAAAGTTTATGTTCGTTTTTGTGTTACATCAAAAGGAACTGTTGAAAAAGTATCCATTGCGCGTGGTGTTGACCCTATTCTAGACAAAGAGGCTTTACGCGTAGTTAAAGCATTGCCTAAATGGAAACCGGGTGAACAAAGAGGTAAAAAAGTGAATGTATGGTACACAGTGCCTATTAACTTCCAATTACAATAAAAAAAAATTAGTTTTTATACAAAAAAAGCCCCATTGGGGCTTTTTTTGTATCAGCAAGTTTGCATAATTAGCGTATTGTACATATTTTTAGCTTAAATTAAAAAGTACAATTTAGTTTTATAAAAATATACTATTATGCAAAAAAATCTTGTTTTTCTTTTACTTATTGCATTTTTGTTTTCTTGTAATTCTGCACAAAAAGAATTACAAAGAGGAAATTATGAGATGGCTTTTACGCGCTCTTTGAAAAAATTGCAGAAAGACCCTAACGACCCTGAACAGGCAGAAATTTTCATTATTGCTTATAAAAAAGCCAATCAAACAGATATTGATCGTATTGAATACCTTAAATTATCGGATGATGATAATGTGTTGGACGAAATATATCGCCTTTACGAACGGCTTAATCGTCGGCAACAGCGTGCCGAAACTGTTTTACCTTTGCGTGCCGGTGGGAAAACCTATGATTTTGAACATGTAAACTATAATCAAAAATTGGTTGAAGCCAAAAAGAATGCAGCATATGCACATTACAGAAAAGGCGTAGAACTTTTAAAAACAGGTGATAAATTAAATGCCCGGAAAGCATATTTTGAATTTCAGGCAGTGAGGAAATACTATACAAACTACGAAGATATTGACCAATTACAATTAGAAGCAAAAGAAAAAGGAACAATTGACGTTTTGCTTACCCCTATTAATAAAACTTATACCCAACTACCACCGCAATTTTTAGCCGATTTGGTTGATTATAGTATGCAAGATCTGGATGATGATTGGGTAAGATATTACAATACACCGCAAAAAAAATATTACGATTATACAATATTTATTAGTATCATTTCATCATACATTAGCCCTGATAATATGAAAGAAGAAAAAGAAAAGCTTTCTAAAAAAGTAAAAGATGGCTTTCAGTATGTTTTAGATGCAAACGGTAATGTAATGAAAGATTCATTGGGAAATGATATCAAAGTGGATAAATACAAAACAATTTCATGTACCATTATTCGTAAAATACAAGATAAAACAGCTAAAATTGATGCACGTGTAGAATATCAAGATAATAAAACCAAAAGAATTATCAAAACAGTACCGGTTTCGGGCAGTTATGAATTTCATTATGTTTCGGCATCAGCCTATGGTGATTTAAACGCCTTGGACGAAACTTCTCGAAAAATGATTGGACAGGCGCCCAAAGCATTTCCTGCAAATCAAGAAATGTTAAAATATGTTGGTATTGAACTTAAAGACGAAATAAAACAAGTTTTAATATCAAATAAAAAATATATTAAATAAATTAGCTATGCTGTGGTAGCATATATAATAAAAAACAAGCTATGCCATTATTATTAAGTAATTGAAATATTTGTATATTAGCATACAGCTATATTGACAATTAAAATAAATTGTGTGTTTTTTAATACCTTAAATCCTTAACTATGTTTGGCTTTGCAGTAGAAGATAGCTGCGAATTTAAGGTAATATCTAATTACCAATACACTAATTAACTAATTAACGAACATCATGGCTCAAACCGTAGTTTTACGGAATTTTGATTTTGTCAACTTTACGGATAAAGGACGGGAAAGAGACAAAAATGAAGATTATCAGGCGTATTTTGATACACTTAACGGTCATGTATTTGTTGTTTGCGATGGTATGGGCGGGCACATGGGCGGTGAAGTTGCTTCGGAAATGGCTGTTGAAGCTGTTGGTGAATTTTTTAATACTCGGTATTACAAAAACCCTTTTCTTGCGGTTGAAAATGCCATTATTTTTGCCAATCAGAAAGTATATAATCATGCAATAAATAATCCGGATTGTTATAATATGGGTACTACAATTGTTTTAGTGTTGATTAGAGACAATCGTGTTTTTTATGCTCATGTTGGCGACAGTCGTTTATACATTTTTAAAAAAAATAAATTAAAATTACTCACACGCGACCATTCCTATGTGAATAAATTAGTGGATGAAAAAAAGATTACTCAAAAGGAAGCTTTAAATCATCCATTGCGCAATGAGATAACTAAAGCCTTGGGCTTATTTCCCAATATTGAACCCGAAGTAGCAAATTCAGCTTTTATTCCAAATGAAGGTGATATATTGTTGCTTTGCAGCGATGGACTTAATACCATGCTCGATGATCAAATTATTGAAAAAATACTTTCGGGAAAAGAAGCCATTGAAGACAAAGCGGCTAAACTTATTCAATCTGCACTGGATAATGGAGGTACAGATAATGTTTCTGTTCAGCTTATACGGTTTCATAATGTCAGCCGAATTTATGAACCTGTTGAAAAAAAAGAATTTGCATATAAAATTTTCAGTCTTTTTAACTTAAAATTTGGTTTTACGGCATTTTTATCGATTATAGTTTTTTTTATTATTCTTATCCTTTTTACAGATAATGATGAAAATCATCAAGAAGAAGAGATACCTATATTAATTTCAAAAGGATATATATCCGGGAATACGGGAAAACTGATTATTTACCCTTACCAACTTAAAGAAAATGATAGTTTAAAAGAAATTGCCGAAAAATTCAATGTAAACCTTGAATTTTTAAAATCTTTAAATCCCAATATAAATCCCAATGATAAAGGAAAACATTTAAAAATTCCGATAAGAGCTATTTATACGGTACAGGGAGCCGAAGATTTGGATTTGGTTTGTAAAAGATATAATATATCATTAGTTGAACTAATGCGTGCAAACGATTTTTGTTCAATTTCTGTTCCTGTGGGTAAAGAATTAATTATCCCCTTATCAGAAAAATAAGAAAATACAATTATTTTTGTAACTTAATTCAATGATTTAAAAATAAAAATAAATGATTGGCAGTACAATTGGTAATTACGAAATAGATGAACTCATTGACGAAGGTGGAATGGGGAGTATCTATTTAGGCATACATAAATATTTGCCCAGAAAAGCTGCCATTAAAATATTAAATCCTCTGTTAAAATCCAAACCCGATGTAATCGAACGTTTTCGTAACGAAGCCCTGGTGCTGAGTCGTTTGCAACATCCTAATATAGTAGCTTTGTATGACTATATCGAGAATAAGGAAGGTTATTTTATCATTATGGAACATGTAGAAGGCGAAAATTTGGCAGAATACATTGAAACTACGACAGGTCCAATCCCGCAAAAGCGAACCATTAATCTTTTTTTAAAAATTCTGGATGCTGTGGGGCATGCACATTCACAAAATATTATTCACAGGGATATAAAACCTTCCAATTTTATAATTACACCTGATAATAATATAAAAATTTTGGATTTCGGGATTGCAAAAAGTATTGACGGTACAAGTAAAACTTTAACCAGAACAGGTTTTAAAGTAGGTACTACTTTTTATATGAGTCCGCAGCAAGTAAAAGGGCAAGTACTGGACAGGCGCAGCGATATATATTCACTTGGGGTTACTTTGTTTCAGATGGTTACCGGACAACCGCCTTACGATGAAGAAAGTAGTGAATACGATTTATATCATGCAATAATTAACGAGCCGTTTCCTGACCCCCGTGAATTTTATGTGGGAGTTTCGGAAGATATGCAAAAAATTATTCAAAAAGCTACAGCCAAGCGTCCTTTAGACCGGTATCAATCGTGCGAGGAATTTAGTAAAGCGCTATTGGGAATCTCGCAAAGCAGCAAAATCAAAATTCCTTTGGCAATGAAAACACGCCTGATTGATTTAGCCAACGATGAAGAAAGCAAACCGCCTGTTCTTAATCGTAACTTTTGGCGCAGTCTGCTTCTGTTGGTAATTTCTACATTGTTTGTTGCCGCCATTGCTGTTGGGGTATATTTTTCGTTTAAAACCGCTATGAGGCACATTATTGCCGATAAACAGCCTTTGTATGAAGAAATGGACGAACACGCCCCTGTAATTGAAAAACTTAAGTTTGGCGAACAACTAAAAGTTATTAGCCCCAAAGTTTTAATGGATAAAAACGGTGAACTTTGGTACAAAGTTGTTAGTATGCGTGGAAACTCAGGCTTTATTCAAGCAGAAAATTTAGCCGAAAAGAAAATTTACGAACAAATTAACAATATGTTTGAGAATATTACTGCACGAGAAATGACTCCTGTGTTTTATAAAAAATTGTTGCGTAATTATTTTGCACGTAACCGGTTATTTAATACCGTAAACCGTGAATGGAAATTATTTGCATTAGATAAAAAACCTTTTGAATACAATTATATCGCAAAAGCTGATTTTAATAATAATGATGTGGAAGATTTTGCGTGCGTATTAAAAAATGATAAGGACAATAAACGAAAATTATTGATATTTTTAGATAATTCTAATAAACCAATTGCGTTTGATTATGAGGAGCAAATTAAAATTAAAGCAATTCGTAAAGGACGCAAAGGGGGAGCTTGGTATCTCGGAAATAATTTGGTCAAAAAAACCAGGAAAAACAGACGAATAAAAACCAATAAGTATGAATATTTGCCTATTGACGGATTATTGGTGTACAAAGAAGAGTCAAAACAAGCAATCGTATTTAAATTAAATCTGGAAGAAAACATCATTACTTATTTTGAACAACCGAATTAATATTTTATTAACAAATAATATGCTACGTAATAGTTTTATAATTCTGATATTAAGTGTCTTATTGCTTTCATGCAACAATAATAAGTTTAATGTTGATATTAGCAATATTGATTTAGATTTGAATATTAAACGTTTGGATAAAGATTTATTTCAAAACTATCCCGATACGCCAAATGTTTCAAAACTACAAAAAGAATACGGTAAATTTTTAGATTTATACAGTTTGGGAGTAATTGGAATCGGAAGTCCGCAATCTGAAAGATACAAAGACGCTTTAATGCAATTTCAGAAATATTGTTTTGAATATCGCATTCCTGAAAAAACAGACTCTGTATTTCCCGTTATTGAAGATATCAGCATTAAACTTACCGATGCATTCAAGCATTATAAATATTATTTTTCAAAAAAACCAATTCCTGAAATATATACTTTTATTTCGGCATTTAATCAGTCGGTGGTGGTTGATGAAGGAATGATTGGAATTGCTTTGGATAAATACCTTGGTAGAAATTGTACTTATTATAAACAGTTGGGCTGGGACCAATACAAAATTCGTCGAATGGAAAAGAACATGATACCTGTAGACGTTATGCGGGCATTGGCAATAATGGAATTTCCTTATGCCGATTCAGTCGATAATCTGCTAAACCAAATGGTTTATGAAGGCAAAATTCAATATTTTTTAGATGCTATGCTGCCAAATGTGCCCGATAGTTTAAAATTTGCATATACTCAAGCTCAGTGGGAGTGGGCTGATTATAACGAAGAAAAAATGTGGGCTTATCTGGTTGAAAGTGAAACTCTTTTTAGTACTGATCACCTGACTATCCGGAAATTTATTGGAGATGCACCTTTTACACAAGTTTTTCATAACAATTCATGCCCGCGTGCAGGAGTTTTTCTCGGTTGGAAAATTGTCAATAAATACATGGAAAAATATCCAGACATTTCATTAAAGCAATTAATGGAAGATAATGATTATCAAGGAATTTTAAATGCAGCAAATTATCGTCCCTAAATAAAATATTCGTTCATAACAAACATTCAAGTCAAAAAAACAATAATAATCACCTGTTGTATGCTAAAGCATACAGAAAAGAATTATTAAGTAGCTAAAAACTAAACAACAGAACACATATTGCAACTAAAATGATTTTAATAAACCGGAAAAACAACAATCAATAGCCGTATGCTTTAGCATACGGAAAAAAATAATCTGTAAACAAAAGGCTTTAGCCTAAAACAGAATTTTATAATTTTCAAAATAAACAATAAAAAAAATGACACAAATAGAACAATTTTCGGAAAAATTAAACCATAACTATCATTTATATAAAGAAAGTTCTTTAAAAAACAGGCGTATAAAACATCAAAACATACTACCTTTAATTCAAAAAGTAAGCAAAACAACTGCCTTTGAAATGAAAATACTCGGAAATTCAGTCGAAGGAAGAACTATTTATGCACTATCTGCCGGAACAGGCAAAACAAAAGTATTATTATGGTCGCAAATGCATGGCAATGAACCTACGGCAACACAAGCTCTGTTTGATATTTTTAATTTTTTTAACAATCCGCAAGAATTAGCATCAGAAGCCCAAAATATTTTGGATAATTTGGACTTACACTTTATTCCCATGCTTAATCCTGATGGTACTGAAGTTTTTAAACGCCGAAACGCTTTAAATATTGACTTAAACCGTGATGCCCTACGCCAAATAGCCCCCGAAACCAATATTCTAAAAAAATACAGAGACGGCTTATTCCCTGATTTTGCATTTAATTTACACGACCAAAACCCTTATTATACCGCCGGAGCTACTAATAAACCTGCAACCTTGTCTTTTTTGGCACCGGCTTATAATTATGAAAAAGATATTGATGAAAAACGTAAAAACTCAATGCAAGTCATTGGCATAATGAACACGATACTGCAAAAACTGATTCCCGGACAAGTAGGCAGATATTTCGATGCCTACGGACCTACCTCAATGGGCGATAACATGCAAAAATGGGGAACACGTACTATTTTAATTGAATCGGGAGAATACGACCCATTTAATGATGCAGAGCGTCAATACGTACGGAAATTAAATTTTATTGCTATTCTGTCCGGATTACTGGCAATAGCAAACAATTCCTACACAAACATAGAGCAAGATGAATATTGGAAAATACCCGAAATAAATGATGCCAAAATGTTTCATATTCTGATTAGAAATGCGCAAATTTACAAGTCAGGACAATATTATAAAACCGATATAGGTATTCATATAAATGAAGAGCCAACTGATAATTCTTTTTTACGGCAATCGGAAGTGTACGAACTCGGTGATTTAAGTTTTTATCATGCCTACAAAGAGTTTGATGCCGATGGGGCAGTAGTTAAAGACTTCGATAATAATAATCTTGTTTTAAATATTGGCGATAATGCCGATTTTATTCTCGAAAAAGACAATAATCCGCTTTTAAAACTTAGAAACGGAAATATTGCTTAGCTGCTATTTTGTAATTACAAAACAGTTGGGTTGTGTAATCATATAGTGCTGATAATCAAAGCAAAGTGAAAGATGTTGTTGGAAAACGGCTAACGCTCTTATAATTAACTATATTTTAATAAGTTACCACACACAGCAATAAAAAACGTCATATAATTCGAGATAATTCAAGATTTTTAATGTCCGGCTCAATAGCCACTGGCATTTTAATAACAGTTTGTACCGCTTGCAAGTCTTTTAATCCGCTGCCGGTTAAAAGCACTATATTTTTTGATTTAGGGTCGAGTTTATTATTTTTGTAGTAATGTAAAAATCCGGCAAAAGCCGCAGCAGCAGCCGGCTCAGCAAATAAGCCCGTATTTTTGGATAAACTTGCCGATGCCGATAAAATTTCCTCATCATCTACAGTAAGATATAAGCCTTTATATTTATTAAGGTAATTTTTTGCCATATGAAAATTACGCGGAATATCTACCGAAATAGAATCTGCCATAGTAGCACTTTGCTTCATCTTAAAATGTTCTTTATCAATATTGCCTACTAAATTATTACTGCCCGATGATTGTACGGCAATAATTACCGGCATTTTTTCAATAATTTTTAATTTCATTAAATCTTCAAAACCTTTATACACACCCGAAATAATCACTCCATCACCTACGGGGATAAAAATTCTGTCGGGAACGAAATAATTTAATTGTTCAAATAACTCAAAAGCTACTGTTTTTTTACCTTCAATGGTGAGTGGATTAAAAGCTGTATTACGGTTATACCACCCAAACTTTTTACTTGCTTGAACACTTAAATCAAAGGCAGTGTCATAATTTCCTTTAACAGGAACAAGTTTTGCACCGTACATTAAAATCTGAGTAAGTTTTGCAATAGGAGCCTTTTCAGGAACCAAAATTATGGCTTTTTGCTTTTGCGATGCACAAATACCGGCAAGCGATGAACCGGCATTTCCGGTTGATGCAGCTACCAATGTATCAATATTGTTTTCCTTGGCATAAGCCGAAACCAGATAGGAAGCCCGGTCTTTGAACGAATAAGTCGGGTTTTGCGAATCGTCTTTTAAAAAAAGTTCAAAATCAAAATTTTTCTTATCCAAACTGTTTATGCGGTACAAAGGAGTATTACCCACTTTTAAATTGGGAAAATTTTCGGGATTATTTATGGGTAAAATATCTAAAAAATGATTTTCTTTAATTTTTTGAAAGGATTTGCTTGAATTTACGGATAATTTATTCGCAATTTTATTGTAATCGTACAAAGTATGTAAGACCCCTTTGGGTGGGAGCATCTTAGTATTTTGTTTTTCACAATATTCGCATAAATATTTTATTTCCTTTGCGGGATATTCTTTACCGCAATCAACACATTTGTAATAGTAACTATTATTCATTATTTTTTACTGCAAATCTATGATAATTTATTAAAAAACCTGTAAAATATCTGCTATTAACCGGTGTAATTTCTATCTTTGCTTTTAAAAATTCTAAATTTACCGGTAATATGGACACAAACAGTAAGTTTCTGAAACACATTAACAGTCCTGACGATTTAAAAAAACTGTCACGTGAAGATTTGCCAGAGTTGAGCAAAGAATTACGACAGTATATCATAGATATAGTTTCCTCAAATCCCGGACATTTTGGAGCCAGTCTCGGGGTGGTTGAATTAACTGTTGCGCTGCATTATGTATATAACACCCCTTATGATAGAATCGTTTGGGATGTTGGGCATCAGGCGTATGGACATAAAATTCTTACCGGAAGACGCGATAATTTTCATACAAATCGTAAATATAAAGGAGTTAGCGGCTTCCCCAACCGTTTTGAAAGTGAATACGATGCTTTTGGTGTAGGACATTCATCTACTTCCATATCTGCAGCTTTGGGTATGGCAATGGCAGCTAAGGCAAAAGGTGAAACCGACCGGAATATTGTGGCAGTTATCGGAGATGGTTCCATGACTGCTGGTCTGGCTTTTGAAGGGCTTAATAATGCAGGAATGCAAAATTCAAACCTTTTGGTGATTTTAAACGATAATCACATGGCTATTGACCCTAATGTGGGTGCACTCAACGAATATTTACTGGATATAACCACATCAAAAACCTATAATAAAGTAAAAGACGAAGTATGGAATATGCTTGGAAAATTAAAAAAATTCGGTCCCAATACCCAAGCATTTATACAAAAAATAGAAAACGGGATAAAATCGATTATTTTAAAACAAAGTAATTTATTTGAGGCGCTGAATTTCAGGTATTTTGGACCTGTTGATGGGCATGATGTGAGCTATTTAACACAAGTTTTATCTGATTTAAAGGATATTCCCGGACCTAAACTTTTGCATGTTCTTACAAAAAAAGGAAAAGGTTTTAAACAAGCCGAACTGAACCAAACAATATGGCACGCACCCGGATTGTTTGATAAAAATACCGGTGAGCTTATTAAAGTAAAATCAGATAAACCACAAGCTCCTAAATTTCAAGATGTTTTTGGTCATACCTTGGTAGAACTTGCTGAAATGAATAAGAAAATTGTCGGCATAACACCGGCTATGCCTTCAGGCTCATCCTTAAATATTATGATGGAAAAAATGCCGGACAGAGCTTTTGATGTAGGAATTGCAGAGCAGCACGCCGTAACTTTTTCTGCAGGTTTGGCTGCCGATGGAATGATTCCGTTCTGCAATATTTATTCTACCTTTATGCAACGTGCTTATGACCAAGTAATTCATGATGTTGCCTTACAGAAATTAAATGTGGTATTTTGCCTTGACAGAGGCGGATTGGTGGGTGCCGATGGTGCTACGCATCATGGTGCCTTTGATTTGGCTTATATGCGCTGCATTCCAAATATGACGGTTTCTGCGCCCATGGACGAAGAAGAATTGCGTAATTTAATGTACACTGCTCAATTACCCGATAAAGGAACCTTTGTAATTCGTTACCCGCGGGGTAGGGGCATTATGCCTGATTGGAAAACACCGTTTAAAGAAATTCCTGTTGGCAAAGGGCGTAATATAAAAGAAGGTAATGATATTGCCTTGTTAAGTATTGGAGCCATTGGTAACGAGTTACGTAAAATTTACGATAAACTGGAAAAAGAGCACATCAGCCTTGCCCATTACGATATGCGTTTTGTAAAACCATTGGATGAGGACTTACTACATCAGATATTTAATCATTTTGATAAAGTTATTACCTTAGAGGATGGTGCAATTAACGGAGGTTTTGGAAGTGCCGTTTTAGAATTTATGGCAGATAATCAATATAAAGCAGACATTAAACGTTTGGGTATTCCCGATAAATTTATTGAACACGGTACGCAACAAGAATTATATCGAGAGTGTGGCTACGATGCAGAAAGCATTTACCTTGAAATCAAAAAAATGATGGGAATGAAAAATGTAAGTGAAAAATCGGCAGTTGCATAAACGATTATTTGATAAAAATCAATGATTAAACAAATAGATATTAAAATCTTTTTAGAAGAATCCGAAAATATTCCGGTAGTGGATGTTCGTACACCTGCCGAATATGAGCATGCACATATTCCCGGTGCCTTTAATATTCCGCTATTTACAAACGAAGAAAGGGCACTTGTTGGAACTACCTATAAAAAGCAGGGAAAAGAACAAGCGGTTGAGCTGGGTTTAAAACTTGTAGGTACTAAATTGTATAATTTTGTTCGTCAGGCAAAAAAAATTGCAAAAAATAAGCAGCTGCTTTTGCATTGTTGGCGCGGCGGTATGCGTAGTGCAAGCATGGCATGGTTGTTCCAAACAGCCGGTTTACAGGTGAAAACTCTTGAAGGCGGTTATAAAGCTTACCGGCGAAATGTAAAAAGTTTTTTTGCTCAAAAATTTAATCTAATAGTACTTGGTGGAATGACAGGGAGCGGAAAAACCGAAATACTGGAAGCTATGGAAAAAATGGGTGAGCAAATTATCAATCTGGAAAAAGTTGCGCATCATAAAGGTTCGGCATTTGGCGCATTAGGTCAAAAAAAGCAAACATCAACCGAGCAGTTTGAAAATAACTTATTCGATAGCTATAAATATCTGGATATTAACAAAACCGTATGGATAGAAGATGAAAGCCAAGCAATTGGTCATGTGCGTGTACCTGAGGAGCTTTATGTTCAAATACGAAATAGCCCCGTAATTAAACTTAATATTCCAAAAAAAGAACGAATAAAATTTTTATTGCATGAATACGGTAAGTTTGAAGCGGAACAACTTAAAGCATCGGTATTAAAAATAAAAAAACGTCTTGGAGGCTTAAAAACAAAACAGGCATTAGAAGCTGTAAAAACGGGTGATTTAGAAACCGTTGTTGATATTAGCCTTGATTATTACGACAAAGCTTACAATTACGGAATTACCAAAAGGGAGTCTGCTCTTGTTTTTGAGATTGAACTTGCAGAGATTAATGCTAATATTAATTCAAAAAAAATTATTGATTTTTACAAAGGGCTAATTATTAATGATTTGAAAAATAATTTTGCCGAAAGCCGCTAATATTTTTTTCTGTAATATATTTTTTTCGTATTTTTAAACAAGTTTATTATCAGATAAAATTAGTATAATATGATTGAAACAATAGGATACATTACAAAAGAAGAGTATTTGGCTTCTCTGGAACTTGAAATTATACCAAATACAATGGTTATTGAAACACGTAAACCTTTTCCCGGATATCACGGAAAAGATTTACCGGGCGAATCGTCATCTCTTCCTGAGTTTATATTCTTTGTTACCAAACAAAAATACACAACAGAACATATTGCACGTGTTACACAAAATATACGAAAATATTTTAAAGATGATATAGATGTGGCTCGTGCCGAAATTACTATATACAATACAAAATATCCATGCATCAGGGTCAAAAATTGTGAAGATTTTTCAAAAATTGCCGAACTTCAAGAATGTTATAAAGGAGAAGGAATTAAATTTGCAAAAAAGAAAAAGCTTGATTCCGTAGGTTTAATAAAAATTCAAAAGCATTTTACCATTGAAGAAATTACAGAAGGTATTTATCAAGATACGGAAGAAGAAAAAACACATTATCTGCAAGTTCCTGTATATCTGACATGGGCACAATTTAAAAGTATTACTTATAAAATAAAAAACAATATGGATGATAGTAATTTTGATGCAGCGCAAGGATTATTTTACCGTAGAGGAAGCATTGTTGATGTTGTACGAATTTATGCAGCCGATATTGATACGAATAAACTGGAAGATATCAGAAGCAGATATTTAAAAGAAATTAGCCGCAATATTTTGAATGCATAATATTTTCTGTTTTTAATTCATAACAGATGCCTGCTTTGCAGGCATTTATTATTTTATAAGATAATTTTTATCAATTCAATTAAACAATTCATAACAAATTATTCAATATTTTTTGTACTTTTGCCGTTCTTTTTTCAATGAAAGTTTAAATAATGTTAAGTAAACATAAAATTTAAACTTATTTTTTTATTAATTTTATTGGAAAAGTTAAACTATTTTTCAAATCAATATATGATTCGATCTAAATTACCCAATGTAGGCACTTCTATATTTGCCGTGATGACAGAAATGGCAAATAAACACAATGCGTTGAATTTATCGCAGGGTTTTCCTGATTTTAATCCACCCAAAAAACTTATTGAGCTGGTTACAAAAAATATGAGGGCAGGTTTTAATCAGTATGCGCCAATGCCCGGTGTAATGAAGCTCAGAGAACAAATAGCTGTAAAAACAGAAGCATTATATGGTTATGCCTACAATCCTGAAACAGAAATTACAATTACATCAGGAGCTACCGAAGCTATTTTTACCAGTATTACTGCTTTTATCCAAGAAGGTGATGAAGTGATTATTTTTGAACCTGCATACGACAGCTATGCTCCTGTGATTAAAGCAAATGGTGGTAGTCCTGTATATGTAGCCGTTAAATTGCCGGAGTACAAAATTGATTGGGACGAAGTAAACAAAATGGTCAATGCACGAACACGCATGATTATTATTAATACACCGCATAATCCAAGTGGTTCTGTTTTATCTCCGGAGGGAATGGAAAAATTGAGTAAACTGGTTTCGGGAACAAAAATTATGATTCTAGCCGATGAGGTTTATGAGCATATTGTTTTTGATGGTTTAGAGCATCAAAGTATTGTCAAATACAAAGAACTTGTTGAAAGGAGTATTGTAATCTCTTCTTTTGGGAAAACTTATCATGCAACCGGATGGAAAATGGGATACTGTTTAGCACCTGAAAATATTACAAAAGAAATCAGAAAAATTCATCAGTTTAATGTATTTGCGGTAAATACACCCATTCAATACGCCATTGCTGATTTTTTAGACGATAAAAATGCTTATTTGCAATTAGGTAATTTTTACCAAAATTTGCGTGATGAGTTTTTAAAATTGCTTGAAGGAACAAAATTTAAATTTACTCCTTCAAAAGGGACTTATTTTCAATTGCTAGATTATAGTGATATTAGTGATGAAAAGGATACGGATTTTGCTGCACGTTTAATTAAAGAATTTGGAATTGCATCAGTGCCTGTATCGGCTTTTTATCATGATGCTTTTGATGCAAAAGTTTTACGTTTTTGTTTTGCAAAATCTTCGGATACATTAAAAAAAGCAGCTGAATTATTACACAAAGTTAGCAATTCTATGGGTGCGTGATATACAAAATGAAGCCTGAGTTGGAAATTGTTTTTTTAACTCAGGCTTTATTTTTTGCTATAAACATTTGTTCTATTTGTTTAGTATAGGCAGCAGTACTTATAAACTACTGTGGCTGCCATCGCAAAATGTACCCTTTCTAGTATGCTTACACCCGCACCATGCTATTTTTTTATCTTCCTGTATTGCTACAATTATTGGTGTAAACTCGGTACCTTTATGCGAGCCATCGCAAAAAGGTTGTTTAGCACTTTTACCGCATGCACACCAGGCATATTTGCCGGCTTTTGTATCTATAACATAAGGTGCTTTTTGTGGAACTTCTGGTTTTTTCATAACTTAAACTTTATAATTTAATAAATTTCAAGTTAATACATTTTACGGAATTTGCCAATACTTAATTTAGAATTAAATTAGATATAAACCCAAGCATTCGCTTAATCTTAATAATGAAATACAATAATTTATAAAAATTTAGTCTTTCACTTTCATTTTCAAAACAATATCTTCACTTGGAAAACTTTCTTTGTTTTGCGCATTTACGGCAGTTACTACAAAAGTATATTTTTTACCGAAAAGTTTTCCTCTTTTGTAAAGCATAATGCGTGGTTTTTTGGTTTCTGCAATTAAATATTCATCAGAAATATTTCTTGAATATTTGCCTTTAAACCTGTAAACACGATAATAACTATTAGTATCGGCAAGAAATTTTTTCTGGCTTTCGTCCATCTCCCAACTTAATAATATTTCTTTACGGATTTTGCTTGCTGATAAATTGATTGGTGCTCGCGGTTGCGGAATATGGCGTAATTTATAATATTTCACAACAGTATCTGTATTTTCGGCAATTAAAATATCCGGTTCAATATGTTTCCATGGCATTTTAGGCGGTTCGGCATAAGCCAAAAACAAATCGGTACGCAAACTGTCATTTAAGCCATTTACATTGGTCATCATATTTCGTGAAGAATAAAAAATACTTCCTTTTACTTCGGGATACATTCTGTTAATGCGAATTTGATCGGGAATTTCCGAAGGATTTTGCCAGCTACGACTTGAATTTACTCTATGTACTGCCTGCCCGATGTATAAATGTTTTCCGTAAACATGCTTGCTCCACCAATCCACCAACTTATGATAACCGGCATTTGCCGAACCAATATTCCAGTATATTTGCGGTGCCACATAATCAATCCAGCCTTCGCGCAGCCAAAGTAAAATATCAGCATATAATTGGTCATAGGCTGATAAGCCACGTGTATCGGAGCCTTCGGGGTCTTGATATTTATTACGCCAAATACCCACGGGTGCAATACCAAACTTAATTTGCGGTTTAACGGCAATAATACTGTCGCTCAAATCATGAATAAATTGATTAATGTTTTGACGTCGCCAATCTCCAAGCGACAAATTGTCTTTATTATAAAGTTGATAGGTGTTATAATCGGGGAATTCTTTACCGTTTTGTTTAATCGGATAAAAATAATCATCAAAATGAATACCGTCCACATTATACTTATGCACAATTTCCATAATTACTTTAATAACATATGCACGTGCTTCGGGGATGCCCGGATTTAAATATTTTTTTACAATTTCACCGCCATAATTAATAAACCATTCCGGTTTTTGTCTGGTAATATGATTAGGAACAGGCTTAACCCGGGCAATGTTCGACACATACCTGAAAGGATTTATCCATGCATGAAATTCCATACCTCGTTTATGACATTCTTCAATCATAAATTCTACGGGGTCGTAATAGGGTTCAGGGGCTTTTCCCTGTTTTCCGGTGAGCCAATGCGACCAAGGTTCATATTCTGAGGGGTAAAATACCTCTCCCGAAGGTTTTATCTGAACTAAAACTGCGTTAATACCATAGCTTTTATGAATATCTAACAAATTAATAAATTCTTGTTTTTGCTGCTCGGCAGTTAAATAAGGAGAGCTGGGCCAGTCTATATTAAAAGCGGTAACAATCCACACTCCGCGAAATTCCTCTTTGGGTGAAATTTGCGCATTAGCCAAATTAAAAAAAAATATCAAAAATGTAATTAGGGTGTATCTATTTTGCATAAACAAGGAAATTAATAAAAATATATAACGGGAAAAGTATAAAAATATTAATTTTTTGTCATAGAATTACTGTTTCTTTTATCTACCTGTAAGAATTTATTTTATTAATACAAAAGCCGCCCAAGCAAATGCACTGCCCTTAATTTTTGCATATTTAATTTTTAACTGGTTTTGAGCTTTTTTAAAAGCCGCTTGCACGTTCATTCCCGAAAACCAATTTTCGTAAAAATTACTCATCAATTCACGTGTTTGATAATCGGGTACTTCCCAAAGTGATATTAATAAATACTCAACTCCGGCCATTTTAAATGCACGTTGCAAGCCATAAACACCCTCGTTCCCTTTTACATCACCTAAACCGGTTTGGCAAGCTGACAAAACAGCAAGTTTAGTATTAAAAAGGTTCATTTGCGATATTTCAGCCGCAGTTAAAACGCCATCTTCCACACCTCTTGGTATTGTTCTACCCTGAAATGCCGCATTGCCCCCTGCCAAAATAAATCCTGAACGCATTAGTGGATTATCAGAATGAGCAAATTTTATTTTATCATCTATCATAGCTTTATACTCAAGACTTTTTTTGTCATTACCAAAATAAAATCCATGTGTAGATACATGTATAACCGAAGGCGCATCTATTTCTAAAGCTTTAAATTGTTCTTCACTACCTTGTTGTCCGCTGTATAGCTGCACGCTTATGTTTTTATGGCTTACAAGTTGGTCTATCTTTTCGGTTTCCAATTTACTTCCTTCAAGATAACTCCATGAAACACTTCGTTTAAGGGTGTCGATAGAAATATTAAAATTATTTAGTTTGTTATCATTATCTAGGGTTTGTTTAATTTTGTCAGCATTTCTCATCATCTGCTCAGGTGTTAAATCGTAGTCTATACCGCCAAAAAGTACCACATCTTTAATATCTTTTGGATATAGTCCTGTATTGTCAATAATAGAGGCAGTTGTACTTGAATAAAAGATATTGTATTTGTCGGACAAAATTGAATCTTTGCTACTTACCAATGCATCAAAAGCAATTTTGTTCAATAAGCCTGTTGGCGATATATGTATTGATTTTATATTATTTAGGTGGCTTTCAAGAGGTTTAAATATCAAAGTGTATAAACTATCGCTTTCCGGTGATTGTGTAGTGTATAATCTTTTTATATAGCGAAAATCATCTTCGTTATCTTGTCTGTTTAATAGATTTTGTAATTTTTTTTCTTCAAATAAAAATATTGCCTTAGGAGTATCAAAATCTTTTTTAAGAATTAATGCATAATACAATATGCTGTCTGTCCAATATTTTACGCCGGCATATTTGAATTTTATAAACTCAATAGCAATATCATTTTGTTTTAGCGATTTTTGTATATTTCTCCAATCATTATTTTGAGTAAATAATTTTTTGTTTTTGGGATTTTCAGCTGCAATTCGGGTAAGTTCTTTTTCTAATTTATTTAGCTTGTCTTCAATTAGTTGGATATCTTGTCTTCGGTTTTCATTTGGGAGCAAGTATTGTTCCGTAAGTATTTTGCCGTATGCGTTTGCTTGTTTGTATTTACTTATTAAAGCAGTATCACCGCTTTGTAAAATTGCTTTTCGCAAGGCAATTGTCGATTTTAACAACTGTCCTTTTAAATTAAGTGCATTGTTGTAAACAATGCCCGTAAATTTTTCTTTATGATTACTTCTTTTTATGAAAAATGAGTGATTGATTTCAAAATCAGGATTGATTTTTATTCGTAAATATTTTTCGCGCTCTTTCTCGCTCATGTATTCTGAGCTTTCGTTTAAAATATAAAGAAGCAGTTCATTGTTCTCTTTATAATATCTTTCAGCTGCTTTTTTGTTATTGGTAATTTCGTTTATTCGGGCTAAATTGTTGCAAATACTTAAATAGGCTGGATTTTTTTTTCCAAGTATTTTTTCTTGTATCGATATTGCTTCAATATAAAATCTTTTGGATTTTTTATATTGCTCTTCAATTTCATAAAGCATTCCCATGTTATTACAAATTTGAACATAAAAAGTACTGTTCTTCCCTATTTTGGTAATGATATTTTTGGCTTCCAATAAGTATTTTTCAGCATCCTGATAATTTTTCTCAACAAAATAAACCAATGCAATATTATTGCATGATATAGCATAAGCCTTGCTGTTTTTACCCACTGTTTTTTTGCGTATTTCATAAGCTTCAAAATAGAGTATTTTAGCTTGGTCAAAATTACCTAACGCATTATATAAAGCGCCCAAATTATTGCAAGATTGCGCATAAAGCGGATTTTTTTTTCCAAAAGTTTTTTCTCTAATATTTTTTGATTCTATAAAAAGTGATTCTGCTTTATCGTAGTTTCCCAAACTCATATATAAACGAGCTAGTTTGTTACAACTTTCGGAATAGACAGGGTTTTCTTCACCTAAAACTTGCGCCCTGATCTTTTTTGCTTTTATGTATAATAATTCCGCCTCTGAAAAATTACCAAAATCATAATAAAGGTTAGCCAGTCTGTTGCATGAGCTTGCGTAATCTAATAAATCATCGTTGTTGGAAAATATATTTTTTGTATTCACAGCTTTTTGGTAAAACTCTTTTGCTTTTTCAAATTCACCCTTTTGTTTGAATATAGCTTCCATACTCTTACAGGTTTCTGCAACTCGCCAATGTTCTTTGCCGTAAAGTTTTTCGTCAATTCTGAGAGCTTCGTTATATAGTGATTCAGCTTTATCATATTCTTTTGTTTTAATATACAAGCCTGCTAGTTTTTTACAAGTTTCGGGATAACCGTAGTTATGTTTACCAAAGTTTAGCTCAACAAATTTTAGTGATTTTAAATAATATTGTTTGGCTTTAATATAGTTTTTCTCTTTTTCGTATTTTTCTCCTTGATTGTTGTATAGGAAATCAAGGCTGTTTGCAAAAATAATAAACCAAAAATCTTCTTTTCCATTTTCGGTTGATTGATAAATTGCAGTGCCCTCTTCAAAATATTTTTCTGCTTTATCAAATTCTGAGTTCATATTGTATGAGCTGGCTGCACGAAAAATAGCTGGTGCATAAACAGAAGTATCCTCTGCTCCGTAAATTTTTTTTATACGTGGAAGAACTTTTTCATATTCATGAGCTGCTTTTGCATATTCTTCGCTTTCATAATATTTATCTGCTATACTTAAATCTTGTGCTTTGCTTTTTTGATAGCTAAATAGTAGAAATATCAACACAAGAAGTAGCTGTTGTAATGTTTTTAATATCTGCATAAGAATGTTTATTCAATTTGTATCAAGTTCGTAAATCCGTTTTTTATTTTATCTATTTCTTTCTCCGAAAAATTATTACCATATAAAACTAATATTTCAAGATTTTTTAAATTAAACATCTCTTCGGGAAGTGAATTTAGCTTATTGAGCGATAAGTCTAAGTATTTTAGTTTATTAAGCGAAAATATAACGGTAGGAATTTCTCCTTGAAAATTATCATTCAGGTACAAAGTTTCAAGTTTTTTCAACTTTAAAAAATCATTAGGCAAATCTAGTAAATCATTACCGCCAATATCTAAGATTTTTAAATTAGTTAAATTAAAAATCCCTGCGGGTACGGAACCTAAACCGGTAAAACTTAAATCTAAATATTCAAGTTTTGTTAAATTACCTATGTTTATTATTCCTTCTTCAGGAATATATCCATAAGGTTCATCGGTGCCTAAATCAAGATAAACTAATTTTTCTAAGTTGCATATTTGCTCTAATGCTGTTATGCTGATTGGCGTCCAGTTTCCTGCCGATAGTTTTCTTAAATTTCTTAATTTTCCAATGGTTTCGGGTACACTGTCTATAAGTAATTCTAATACTTGCAAGGATTGAAAATTTTGTAATTGCTCAATTATTTGAGCGTAATTACCTTTATCTCTTGCACTAATTTCAACCTGTTGTAAGTTGATGCAGTTAAATATGTTTTTTGGCAATTCTTTTTTATCCCAAGCAAAATCGTAATTATCAATTTTTATTTTGTAAATATTTAGAAAACTATCATACTCATCCATTTTCTCAATTTCCGACAAGCTATAAAATTTCTGGGTTGCCAATTCATCTTGTGAAATTCCTTCGCCGCTCATAAATTTTTGTTCTTTGGAAAGATATACAAAACCGTTGATTAATACATCACTTACTTCGACAACAGATGTGGTACCTATTTCTAGCCGGTTATAAATTGCCGGACTGTCAAATTTATTTTCAGTTAAAATGGTAACAGGAAAATTGTTACAAAAAAAGTGATAGTTATTTTTGTCTTTCACAATTTTTATGGAATAAAACTTTTCGGGAGTATCTATTATCTGTTTTTCTAATTTTTTCCACTTACCGGTTCTGTATTTGCCTTTTTGTGTATAGCTAATACGATATTTTCCTTCAAGCAAGTTTAGCTCAAAATTTAGTTTTACCAAGCCCGATGAAATCCCGATATATGCATTTTCAGGATTTATATAATTAAACGAATAGCTGAAATCATATCCTGTATCCAGTTTAATCAAATATTCCGCTATAATTAGCTCATCGTTTAGGCTTTCTATATAGTACATTCTGTTTTCTAAGGGTAATAGTTCTGCAACTCCTTTGCTCTCATATTCAAATTCGCTCCATTTCATGCGCTTATCAAAAAAGCGTTCGTGATAATTAATTTTTGTTTGTGCAGATATTTGCCAAACTAGACTTAATAAAGCCAATGAAAAGATTAAACGTATAATTGATTTCATGAGTTTATTTTTTAAATTATTTTTAATGCTCTCACGAACCCGAAGGCTCAGCGAAGCTAAACATCCACTAATATAAAGAGTTATATTTATTAATTATTAATCCGACGGAGTTAAAGCGATATTTAAACAGATTATATATCTAATAATTAACATAATAGCAAAAAATACTCTTGAGGTTAATTAACCTCACTTTAATAATCATGGATGTTTCATGTTTGTTATTTTATTGAAATAGGATGAAATTAAAATTAGTTATGATAGGTTTTTCTTGTAAGTGGTTTGGAGGTCAAAGTACAAAAAATAATGCCCATTATCATCATTATTCAAAAATAACAAAAAAACCTTATTTACAAAGCTTTATATTCATTTATTTTATGGTTCTCTGTTTGTTTTGTTTATTTTAGAGTTTATTGATGATATAATTTCATTCCTTTTGAAAACTATTATCTCATAGAGTGCTTGGGCTCTCACATCATCTATTTTATGCTGCAAAACGTATTTGTATTACACAATAATCAACTAATTTTATAGTTGTATAAATAACTATTATTTTAAATTAATTACTAACCATAAAACTACAAACCAATGAACTATCAAAATTATGTTTTGCTACTTATTTTATTATTTTCTTTTACAAAAGCTTTTTCACAAGAAGATTCAACTCACACAAAAGGCGTAAACAATTAGTTTCCGTATTTTTAGATTGTAATTTTTGTGATGAAGAATACATAAAACAAAATCTCACTTTCATTAATTATGTTCGTGATACCAAGGAGGCACAAGTTCATATATTAGGAACATCTCAAAATACAGGAGGGGGAGGTAATGAATATACCTTTTTCTTTATCGGGCAAAAGAATTTTTCAGGAATGAAAGATACACTTATTGTTTCAACTCAAAACGATGCTACTCGTGAAGAGGTTCGCTTGGAACAACTTAAAATTATTAAAATTGGTTTAATAAGATATATTGCTAAAACTCCTATTGCCAATAATTTGGAAATAAAATATGCATCGCCCGAAATTGAAGAAGAACTTGTAGAAGATAAATGGAACAGTTGGATATTTAATTTAGGATTAGATGGTTGGTTTAATGGACAAGAAAGCTATACTACCCTCTATACAGGCGCATCTCTCTATGTAAATAAAGTTACCCCGGATATTAAAATCGAATTTGATTTTAATTATGATTATAATGAAGATAAGTTTATAATTGGTGAAGACGAAATTATTAGCACGAACAAGGATATTAGCTTTGATCATTTATTAGTAAAAAGTATAAACGAACATTGGTCAACAGGTTACGAAATGTCTATTTCAAATTCAACATACAGTAATTTTGATTTATCAGGAGCTGTTTATCCCAGCATTGAGTACAACCTTTTTCCTTATTCTCAATCAAGCCGAAGACAATTACGATTTTTATACGGAGCAGGTAGCAGGTATAACGATTATACTGATACGACAATTTATGAACAAACAGAAGAGCTTTTATGGCAACATCGCTTAACCATAGCCTTTGAAATGAAAGAAAAATGGGGTTCAGTTTCTACTTCAATTAGGGGTTCTCAATATTTACACGATTTCAGCAAAAATAATTTACGTATTTCATCTTCTATTCGACTACGAATAGTCAAAGGCTTACAGTTGCGTCTGTACGGTTCATTTTCTTTAATTCATGATCAGCTTTCTTTACCCAAAGGAGGTGCCAGCGAAGAAGAAATTTTACTAAGGCGTAAAGAACTGGCTACTCAATACAGATATTGGGGAAGTGTTGGTATAAGCTACACTTTTGGTTCCATTTACAATAATGTGGTAAATCCACGATTTGGAAATTAATCACCATTATTATGTAAAGTCTAATAATACATGACAAAGCTGATTACCTGATGATGATTAAAAAATAAATGGGAGATTCTACATCTCCCACTTACTAACTTTAACAATATAAAAAAACAAAAAACTATTTTCCCGCCTTTTTCAAAGCATCATAAAATACTTGATGCATGGATGGTCTGATATCCAGAGTATAAATCTTTTTATTATTCCTTGTGGGATAAACCCTGTTTGACATAAAAATAAACAAAAGACCATTTGCAGGATCAGCCCATACAAAAGTGCCGGTATAACCGGAATGTCCAAAACTTTGAGGGCTGGCATCCGCCGCACAGCCATTAAGTTTTTCTTTTCCAGGCAATTGTGGTTTATCAAAACCTAAGCCCCTGTGATTACCGTTTTCGGGATATTGAATACGGGTAAATTCGCGTAATGTAGTATCGCTAATATATCTTTTGCCG